>JASFUG010000099.1:0-9601 GCA_050050395.1 Nitrospirota bacterium | reverse complement strand
GTAGAGCAGCAGCACCTCCTGGGCCCCATCCCCGCCATCCGCCTCCGCAACCGGCGCCTCGACGAGCAGCGGTTTGGGCCGGCGGCTCTTCTCCTCGATCTTGCGGGTAAGGGTCGCGACGCGATTCAGCCGTGCACTCCGTTCGGCGGCGCGTTCGCGCACCCGCGCCGCGGTGGCGATGCCCGCGCGCCAGCCGGCGCCGAACATCCACAGTACCGACAGCCGCGTCACCGCCATCGACGCCAGGATCGCGATGGTGCCCACCACCAGGTAGCCACCGAGCGGCCCGAAGAGCAGGTTCATGCCACGCGCCGTGAGATCACCCAGCACGCCGCCGGGACGCCACAGGGAGTCCGTACCGCCACCGTGCAGACCCATGTCGAGCAGGGTGGCAATCGCCAGCAGGAGAAGAAGGAAGGCGCCGGTGTGGCTTATCCCCTGACGCCAGGTGAGGCGCCGGCCCCGCAGGCGGTTTATGGCCGCCACCAGGAGGGCGACTGGAAGCAGAAAGCCGGCGTAGCCGAGCCCATCCATTACCAGACCGGCGGCGTACGAGCCGGCCAGACCGACCAGGTTGGCCACCTCGTCTCGCGGCGCCGCGACGTTGAACGACAGATCGTTTGGCGAGTAGGAGAGCAGCGCCGCAAGGAGGAGTAGGAAGAGGCACAACAGGGCCAGGCCCAAGGCCTCGTCGATGGGACGCGGCGCGGTGGGAGCTTCCGCTGGTGGCGAGTCAGTCTTTTTCTTGGCCATGATCGATTTCCCTCACAGCAGGACCCACAGGGCGACCACCCAGCAGTAGACGCTGAACGGCCACAGCCGCCGTCGGGCGACAAGCTTGAGCAGCAGGTGAATCGCCATCAACCCCGTGGCGAAGGCGACTCCGGCACCGAGGGACATGGCCATCGCGCCGCTACCTCCCACAGCGCCGGCGGTCATGTCCCGTGCGTGGAGCGCAACGGCGGCGAGGATCGCAGGGATCGACATCAAGAACGAGAAGCGCGCCGCCGCCTGGGCCTCCATCCCGAGCAAGAGGCCGGCGGCGATGGTCGACCCCGAGCGCGAGATGCCAGGCAGGACCGCCACCCCCTGGGCGGTCCCCAGCACCACCGCCTGCGCCGGTGACACCTTTTCCATGGGCCCCTCGCCGACCCGGGCGCGCTCCGCCACCAGCAGCACGAGGCCGGTGACCAGCAGCATCGCCGCCGCGAATCTCGGCGACTCGAACACGCCGGAGAGATAGTGGTCGATGGTCAAGCCGATGACGCCAGTGGGGATGGTCGCGAGGATGATCATCCCGACCACCCGGCGACGCCCCACGTCGCCCCCCGGCCTCAGGGACAGGAGAAGCGCGCCGATGTCGCGCCAGAAGTAGAGCAGGACCGCGCCCAATGTCGCGCCGTGGAGCAGGATGTCGAACACGATGCCCGGCCCCTGGAACCCGATGAGGGCCTGGGCGATCACCAGGTGGCCGGACGACGATACCGGCAGAAACTCGGTGAGGCCTTGGATAAAGCCGAGGATGACGGCGTCGCTGGTGGTCACGGGAGGTAGGAGATAGGAGGTAGGGGTGGGCGCTACAGCGGGGTGGGGAGTGCGGGATGGGAGGTGGGGGGGGCGATAGCTGCCTTTGGCAGCCTATTGTCTTTTTTCGTGGGTATCATGTCGCAACCTCTCATCCAGCCCGAAGGGCTGTCCTTCCCCGCCATCCCCCAATCCCCACCCCCCATCCCGGCAGTCCACGGTATGTCGTTCAGAACGAGGAGTCGTCCTCCCTCGGCGTCTCACTCCAGAATCATAGGAAGCACCATCGGCCGCCTTCCCATCTTGCGGTCGAGGAACTTGCGTACCCGGTTGCGGATGCGCACCGCCAGCAGGGCACGCTCGGAGAGGATCTCCTGATCCAGGGTGGGGAGAAGCTCCACCACCATCTGTTTGATCTCGCCCAGCAGCTCCTGCGACTCCTCCTCGTAGACGAAGCCACGCGAGATGATATCCGGCCCCTGCAATACCTCGCCGGTGGTGTGGTCGAGGCCG
The DNA here is from genome assembly GCA_050050395.1 of Nitrospirota bacterium. Classification (GTDB taxonomy): domain Bacteria; phylum CG2-30-53-67; class CG2-30-53-67; order CG2-30-70-394; family CG2-30-70-394; genus DASWHD01. The sequence goes on along the minus strand of JASFUG010000099.1, from coordinate 7,564 downwards.
ACGACGATGACGATGGTGCCGTCCTGCGAGAGGAGTTGGCGGTCGCGTAGCACCACGTCCCCCACCTCCCCCACACCCTTACCATCTACGAAGACCCGGCCGGTCGCCACCTCTCCCACCACCGCGATGCCGCGTGGCGACAGCTCCAGCACCGCCCCGTCCTCGATCAGGGCGATGCGCTCCGGTGGATGACCGAGGGACTCGATCAGCTTGCGGTGGGCGACCAGGTGGCGGTACTCACCGTGCACCGGGACGAAGTAGCGCGGCCGCACCAGCTCGTACATCTGTCCCAGATCCCACTGTGCGCCGTGGCCGGACACGTGGATCTCCGAAACCCGGTCGTGGACCACGTGCGCGCCGCGGCGCAGGAGGTGGTTGATCACCCGCGATACCGACCGTTCGTTACCGGGGATCGCCTTGGAGGAGAGGATCACCGTGTCCCCGGGCTCCACCTTGAGCTGCTTGTGGTCATTGATCGCCATGCGCGACAGCGAAGAAAGCGGCTCGCCCTGGGAACCGGTCGTGATCACCACCAGCCGCTCCGCGTGCAGCTCATCCATGCGTGTAGCCGCCACCCGCAGGCCCTCGGGAATGTGCAACAGACCCAGCTCGCAGGCGATGTCGACGTTGCGCTCCATCGACCGTCCCATCACCACCACCTGCCGGTGGTGGCTCGCGGCCACGTCGACAATCTGCTGCACCCGGTGGATGTTGGAGGAGAAGGTGGCCACCACGATACGGCCGGTCGCCCGCCGAAAGGCCTCCTCCAGCCCGTCCCGCACCTCACGCTCGGAGAGGGTGCGGCCGGGCTTCTCGGCATTGGTCGAGTCGGAGAACAGCCCCAGCACCCCCTGATCGCCGTAGGCACGGAACCGCTCCTCGTCGAACAGCAGTCCGTCGACCGGGTCGGGGTCGACCTTGAAGTCACCCGTGTGGATGACCGTACCCGCCGGCGTGGTGATCGCCAGGGAGCAGCCACCGATGATCGAGTGGGTGATGCGGATGAACTCCACCCGGAAGGCGCCCACCGCTACCACGTCCCGCGGCGACACCTCGCGCAGGTCGCACGCCTCCAGCAGTCCCAACTCGGCGAGCTTTGCCCGCAACAGACCGAGGGTCATGGCCGTACCGTAGATCGGCACAGACGGCAAATCGGGCAGGAGATAGGGCAGGGCCCCGATGTGGTCCTCGTGGCCGTGGGTCAGGAAGATGCCACGCAGCTCCTCGCGGTGTTCCCGCAGAAAGCTGATATCCGGAATCACCACATCGATGCCGAGCATCTCGTCGTCCGGGAACATCAGCCCGCAGTCGGCGACGATCAGCTCGTGCCCGTGGCGGTACGCCGCCATGTTCATCCCCACCTCCCCCAGCCCCCCGAGGGGGATCATCTGCACGGCGTCAGGGGCAGTAGGAGCCAGCACGGCGGGTCGAACAGCAATGGAGAGGGTGCGCGGGGAGGGCCGAAATCCACACCCGGAGGGCACGGGAAACGTTAGGAGCCGGGGTGGACCAAGTCAACGAAACAGGAGGTAGCTGGCAGGGGGTCGGAGGTAAGGCGCCTCGCGCAGAGGCGAAACCACAGATGAACACGGATGGAAACAGATTCTACTCCCCGAACCGCCACCGTGATCTGAAAACAGAGCAACCGAGAACCAAGCCTCTCTGTCGCCACTCCCGGCCTTCGGGCCGCTGGCCCACCATCGATCATCAGCACCCCAGCACGTTGACCACCTGAACGGCGCGGGTATAGTTTTTATACCGCAATGGAATTCGAGTTTGACCCGAACAAGAGCCGCAAGAACAAGGAAAAGCACGAGATCGACTTCGTGGAAGCACAGGCTGTCTGGGAGGATCCGGATCGCATCGAGATCCCGGTGGCCACCGAGGACGAACCGCGGACGATCGTGATCGGCAAGATCGACGGCAAACACTGGTCGGCGATCACCACGTCCCGCAGCGAGAAGACCCGGATCATCTCGGTGCGGCGGTCTCGGAAGAAGGAGATTGAGATCTATGAAAGCTAAAGAGATCGACCGAAGGTTCGATGCTGGCGAGGACATCAGCGAACACTTCGACCTGTCCAACACCACACGACCCGGTCAGGAGCAAAAGCGGGTCAACGTAGACTTCCCCGTCTGGATGATCCAGTCGCTCGACAAGGAAGCCCGACGCCTCGGCGTCCCCAGACAATCCATCATCAAGGTCTGGATCGCAGAACGCCTGCGATCGGAGCACGCCGCGTAGCGCGCCGCCGGATCAGATACCAGAGCCGCCCTTCCGATAGCCAAAACGCAGCCCAAATCCCGGCAACTCCACTTCATCGACTACACCGCTATCCGGAAAAAAGGAGTCTTCCGGATGTGGTCGACGATGCGGTACAGCTGGTGGACAGAATACTTGGTGACCTTCATCGTGCCTACCCATCGTTTGAGCATCGGCTCGTCAATCTGAAGAAAGAGAGTAGCGGTAACGGGGGCTAGTGGGCTCTGGCTTCCCCTATCGCATTCCGGCTGTGTCGCCGACCTCGGGTCCATGGCACTTCGCACGCATTACGTATCTGCGTTCATTCGTAGTCCTATTCGCGTCCATTCGCGGTCCTGCTGTTCTTCGTGCCTTTCGCGTCCTTCGTGGTGAAATCCCTCTGCGCCTTCTCGTCTCTCCGCGAGGCCAGCCGCGGGAGGGGATAAACCCCTCCCCTACGTGTGGGAGGTGTTATCCGAAGGCTCTCCCCCCTGACCCCTGGACACTGACTCCTGTCCCCTGCCGCGGCACGCGGCATAAGCTAGCAGGGTGGCGGTCTGGGCGACGTTGAGGGAGTCGGCCACGCCGCGCATGGGGATGCGGACAGCGTGGGTGGCGGCGGCCCGCCATGGGGGGCTGACGCCCTGGTCCTCGCGGCCGACGACGAGGGCGCCGGTGAGGAGGGCGTCGGTGTAGAGGGTGGTCGCGTCGGGGGTGGCGACGATGATCGGCACCCCAGCGAGCCAGGGGATCCCGTCCTCGACCGTGGCCACGGCCAAGGGGACGGTGAACAAGGTACCGAGGGAAGCGCGCACCACGTTGGGGTTCCACAGGTCCGTACCGCCGCAGACAATCACGCCATCGACGCCAGCGCCGTCGGCGGAGCGCAGGATCGCGCCGAGGTTGCCCGGCTTCTCCACCCCGTCCACCACCAGGTAGACCGGCGACGCGGGCCGCGGAAGGGCGGTCAACGGTCGCTCGGGCCGGCGCGCCACGGCCACCACCCCCTCGCGGCGCAGGGCCAGCTTCTCCGCCACGGTGGGGCTGACCTCCAGGACCTCCGGCCCGGAGAACGCTTTCTCTCCGCCGAGCAGCTCCGGGCATACGAACAGGGTCTCGAAGTCGATCCCCGCTGTCCGAGCCCGCTCCACCTCGCGTCGCCCCTCGATGAGAAACAGCCCCTGCCGGTCGCGATGGCGGCGCTCGCGGAGCTGCCGCGCGGCCCTCACCTTGGGGTTGGTCAGGCTGGTTATCCGCATCGCCATCGGGCGAAAACGCCGCTGGGGAGGGGACGCGGCCCGGGGACCACCATCTCTCCACACTCGACCTCGCCCGGCAGGCCGGCCAGGTGGTCGTTCAGGAGATTCCCCAGAGCGAGGGGCGACAACCCGGGGGTGTGCGCGGAGAGGAGGAACACGGTCGGGGTGTCGGAGAGGAGCCGGCGACAGGTGCGCAGCAGGGCGGGCAGATCATCCTCGATCTTCCAGAGCTGTCCCCTGGGACCGCGGCCGAAGGTGGGCGGATCCAGGACGATGGCGTCATAGCGCTGGTCGCGTCGGAGCTCGCGCGCGGCGAAGGCGGCGGCATCGTCGACGATCCAGCGGATGGTGGACAGGCCAGCGGCCTTCGCATTCTCCGCGGCCCAGTTGACCACGCCCCGCACCGCATCCACGTGGGTCACCCGGCCGCCGGCGAGGGCCGCAGCGAGGGTGCTGCCGCCCGTATAGGCGAAGAGGTGGAGTACCCGCGTCTCCCGCCCCACGTGGCCACGGAGCCAGCGCCAGTTGTCTGCCTGTTCCGGGAATAGACCGAGATGACCGAAGGGGTTGGGACGCAGGAGGAGGGTGAGGCCGGCATAACCGACCCACCAGTGGTCCGGAAGGGGGCGCCGGCACTCCCACCGCCCCTCCTTGTCGCCGCTACCGATGTGGACCGCATCAGATTCGTCCCAGGCGCTCGCCGGCAGAGAGCGGGACCAGAGGGCGTTGGGTACCTTGCGCCGCAGGATCACCTCGCCGAAGCGCTCCAGCTTCTCGCCATCGCCGCTGTCGAGGAGTTGGTAGTCGTCCACGTGTGGTGTCGAGGAGTTAGAGCGCAAGGTTCCGAGACGCAGGGCAGGCAAGCGGAGAAGAAGAGAGGATGGCCGCTACGCGCCCCGCGGTCCAATTCTGGTCGCCCATGCCGTTGTCCGAGATCCCCCAACCAGAGTCTGGCGGGAGTGCATGGGAATCGAACCCACCGGAGCACGCTCGCGCGAGCTCCCAACGGTTTTGAAGACCGCGAGGCCCACCAGGGACCTTTCCACTCCCGGAGTGGCACTCTCTCCAGTCTCCGTCGTCGCCCGCCCGCCTGTCCACAGATCAGACGCCCACCCAGGCGGAGACCCACGGACTGCCGCCGTTACAGGGTCGGGAGGGTCACGGTGATGGTGGTGCCCGCACCCAAGCGGCTACGGGCCTCGATGCGGCCGTCGTGCGCCTCGATGATGCGCTTGGCCAGGGTCAGCCCCAGGCCGGTGCCGCCCATCCCGCGCTGGCTGGCACGCTGCCAGAACTTGTCGAAGATGTAGGGTAGGTCTCCCTCGTCGATCCCCGCGCCGGTATCGATGATCTCCACCACTGCCTCTTTCTCCCGCTGGTGCGCCGTCAATGTCACAGTGCCCGCGGTCGTGAACTTCACCGCGTTGTCGACGATGTGCATCAGGCCGCTGACCAGCTTGGGCCGGTCGATGGAGACGACAAAGAGATCGTCCGGCAGGTCGACCCGGAACTCGACCCCCGGCTGCCAGTCGAGCTTGCGGGCCTCGCGCTCCACATCCTGCAGGACCTGCAACAGGGGAACCGGACGCCGCTCGATGGCGAAGTTGCCGGTATCGAACCGCGAGGCGTCGAGGATATTGGAGACGATGCGCAGGAGGCGTTGGCCGGCCTGGTGCACCAGCTCCAGGTCGTCGCGGACCTTGTCCGGGACCTCACCCTCCTGGCCGGAGAGGATGAGGCTGGAGAAACCCAGAACGGCGTTGAGCGGGGTGCGAAGCTCGTGGGAGACCGAGGCGATGAAATCGGACTTCACCCGGTCGGCCTCCACCACCTTGTCCATCTCGGCGCGCAGCTGAGTGTTGGCTTCCTGTAGCTCGCGGGTGCGTTCGCCGACCACCTTCTCCAGGTCCGCGGCGTACTCCTTGAGGCGGTGGTTGAGCTCCTTGAGTTGCTGGTAACCCTCCTGGGCCTGCTCGTAGAGCCGGGCGTTCTCCAGGGCGAAGCCGATCTGCCCAAACGCCGTATTCAAGAACTTCACGTCCTCGTCGCGAAACGGTCCTCCGTCGGCCTTCTTGGAGAGGTTGAAGACGCCAATAATCTCGCCGCGTGCGCGCAACGGCACGCAAAGAAAACTGGGCGAGCCGTATTTCGGGTCATTGAAGCGCTGGAAGCGAGGATCGCGGGTGATGTCGGAGACGACCACGGCCCGGCCTTCGTGGACGGCGACCCGCGACAGGGAGTCGGCCAGCGGTACCCGGGTGCCGACGCCGGCATCGACCTCCAGGCCATAGGCGGCGATCAATTCGAGGCTCTCGCCCCCGTCGACCAGGCGCATGATGGAGCCGATCTCGGCATTCACCACCTTCATGGCACGCACCAGCGCCCGGTCCAGCATCTCGTTCAGGTTGGTGATGCGCGAAGCGAACTCGGAGATCTCGTTGAGGGTGGTGAGCTGCAGGATCTGCCGGGTCAGGCGGTCGGTGGCATCATGAAAATTTTCCAGCAGCTCGTCGAAGTGATCCGCGATCCCGTCGAGGCGGATGACAGGGGGTGCGTCGTCGCCTTGTGCCACCGCCGGAGCCACCACCTTCTGGCGCCGCTCCACCGGAAACAGCGCCAACAGCTCACTGCGCAGCAGGGCGAATCCGACCAAGCCGAGGGTGAGCGCCGCAAATAGGTAGGCAAGGACGTCCGCGGACCCGGACCGGGCCATCTGGTAGAGGAGGAACACCAGCACCAGGACCGGCAGGACGAACACCAGAAGAAAGGCCATCCACAACAGGTAGATGACCTCCTGCCGACGCGATGCGAAGCGGCGGGAGAGATGCCGCATGAAACCTCGATCGTGGGGGTAAGCGTGGATCCCTCGGTTACCGCGCTTTTCGACGTTCCCCTTATGAAGCATAAAGGAAACATGAGTATCCTGCTGAGCATTCCAAGCCCCGCGCGTGGCCCCGCTGTAGCGGCACGAGCCAGGTGCTCGGCAAACCCTCAGCGGTGGACGTGGAGAAGCCCGGCCTCTGTCACCACCGCCGAGACCCTCCGGTCATGCCCTTCCAGGGGAATCCGGTCGACGATCTGGACCGCGAATCCGAGGCCCCAGATCGGACACCGCCAGCCGCGCTCGGCGAGGAGACGGTCATAAAAGCCACCGCCGTACCCGAGACGGCCGCCCCGGCGATCGAATCCCACGCCGGGAATCAAAGCCAGGTCTACTTCACCGGCCACAACCCGCGGCAGGCCGGGCGCTGGCTCCAAGATGTTGCGATATCCTGGTACGAGATCGACCAAGTTCTGGACAGCGTGCAGAGACAGGCCGCCATGCTCATCGACCCGGGGCAGGACTAACTTCTTGCCTGCCGCCAACACCGAGGCAAGCAGCAACTCCGTGGCGACCTCCGAGCCGCTGGCCACATAGGCCATCACGGTGGCTGCGCCATCCCACTCCACGGCGTCCACGACGTACCGTTGGACGGCCGCCGCGGCGGTCACGCGTTCGTCGGGTCGGATCGACGCACGACGCCGGAGCAATCGCTGCCGCAGGTCCTTTTTCGCCACACCCACGACGGTTCACCCCTGATCTCTACCGACCGGCCGCCCGTCCACCGGTCGGATCAGCGCGACGACCCTGTAGCAATTACCGTAGACAAAAACGGCCCCGGGCAGCGGTGCCCGGGGCCGTGGATCCACCAATTACCGATGACTAGCTCACATTGAGGCGAGGATCATGCGCATCTCGTCCTTGGCCTGTAATTTGAGTTTTTTCAGGACGGTTCGCCGATTCTCCATCTCTGGGGTCAGGTGTAGATGTCTCTCTAGCCCCTGCAATTCCTTTTCGTAATCGCCGTGGGCCTTTTCCAGCATGGTAAACCGGGGAACTTCTTCACGCGCACGCTCAGCCCTAGGACCTGAAAACGGCATAGTTCTACCTCCGCGTTAGGTTAACCGCGACGCAGTCCAAACTACCACGCCGTGTCGGAAACGCAAATTTCCCCCCAGCGCCCCATCCCCGGGACCGGGGTACGTCGCAGACGGCCGACGCCCGCCACGCAGAACTCGAAGGC
>JASFUG010000098.1:0-9603 GCA_050050395.1 Nitrospirota bacterium | reverse complement strand
CAGGTTCGGCACCCGGCGCGACATGCGGTCGATGTCCGCCATGGTGAAATCGACCTCGGCCTCACGGGCGATGGCCAGCAGGTGGAGCACCGTGTTGGTCGAGCCGCCCATGGCGATGTCCAGGGCGATGGCGTTCTCGAATCCCTGGAGGGTGGCGACGGAGCGCGGCAGCATCGAGGCGTCGTCCTCCTCGTAGTAACGCCGTGCCATGGAGACGATGCGTCGCCCGGCCTCCAGGAACAGTGCCTTGCGCTCGGCGTGGGTGGCCACCAGGGTGCCGTTGCCGGGGAGGGCGAGGCCCAGGGCCTCGGCGAGGCAGTTCATCGAGTTGGCGGTGAACATCCCGGAGCACGAGCCGCAGGTGGGGCAGGCGGAGCGCTCCATGGACATCACCTCGTCGTCGGTCACCGCGTCGTCCGCCGCCTGCACCATGGCGTCCACCAGGTCCACGTGCAGCTCCTGGCCGCGCCAGTTCACCTTGCCCGCCTCCATCGGCCCGCCGGAGACGAAGATCGCCGGGATGTTGAGGCGCATGGCGGCCATCAGCATCCCCGGCGTGATCTTGTCGCAGTTGGAGATGCACACCAGGGCGTCGGCGCAGTGGGCGTTCACCATGTACTCTACCGAGTCGGCGATGATCTCCCGCGACGGGAGGCTGTAGAGCATACCGCCGTGGCCCATGGCGATGCCGTCGTCGATGGCGATGGTGTTGAACTCCTTGGCCACGCCGCCGGCCGCCTCGATCTCGCGCGCCACCATCTGCCCCAGGTCCTTGAGGTGGACGTGGCCAGGCACGAACTGGGTGAAGGAGTTGGCGACGGCGATGATCGGCTTGTCGAAATCGCCATCGGTCATGCCGGTGGCGCGCCACAGGGCGCGGGCGCCGGCCATGTTGCGGCCGTGGGTGGTGGTGCGGGATCGGTATTCGGGCATGGCGGCTCCTCGCGCGGGATCTTTACGATGGAATGCCACTCTACACGACACCGGGGCGGTGAGCGCGAGGGGGAAATGGCGGGTGCGTCGGCTTGGTTCCGGGTGTGCTCCCTGAGGATCGCTGTAGCGAAACGTGGATCGGCGCCTGTCGAACAGCCGGCACGCGGATTGGGGGATGGGGGATGAGGGGAAGGATGGATGAGACCAAGAAATCCGATGGCCGCGCCGCGGCCAACCTTTCCCCCATCCCGCACCCCTCATCCCTCATCCCGATGCCGTACTGTCCAATTGGTCGATCTGGCGGCGATGCGGCGGATGCGCTACAAGATGCCCGCGATCAAGCGCGTCCACGAGGCATGAGGCCATGGCGGAGAGGTCGGGAGAGCGCCCGGATTCCCAGATCGGTGCCCAATCGAGGGCCGACCGCATCGTCAGCTTCCAGCACGAGCTCGCGACGCTGGAGTGGGAGCGGATCCTCACCCTCGACGCGGCACAGCGCGCCGCGGTGGACGAGTACCATCACGCCCTCCTCCGCGACCTGGCGGCGCGCTTCGACGTCGACCTCGACCTGGGCGAGAAGGGGCTCTCCCTGGGGATGCGCATCGCCGCCTTCCTCGGCGCCCTGGCCCTGGCCGCCAGCGTGCTGTTCTTCTTCTTCCGGATCTGGGGCCTGATCTCCACCGCGATGCAGGTGACGCTGCTGTGCGCCGCGCCGTGCGTCGCCCTGGTGGCGACGGCGGTGGTGGCGGCGCGCGAGCGCGGTGCGTACTTCACCGCCATGGCCGCGTCGGTCGCCTTCGCCTGCTTCGTGCTCAACATCGCCGCCCTCGGCGCGATCTTCAACGTCACGCCGTCCGATACCGCCTTCCTGCTCTGGGGCGGCTTCGCCTTCATCCTCGCCTACGCCTACGGCCTGCGCCTTCTCCTGGCGGCGGCGATCCTCAGCGTCGGGGCATACCTCTCCGCACGGGTGGGGGAGTGGAGCGGCTGCTACTGGCTGAGCCTGGGCCAGCGACCGGAGAGCTTCATCCCCGTCGGTCTCGTCACCTTTCTTCTGCCGTCCGTGATCCGCCACCGGCGGTTCGACGACTTCCCGCCCATCTACCGCATCTTCGGCCTCCTCTGGATCCTCCTGCCGGTGCTCGTCCTGGGCCACTGGGGGATGGCGAGTTACCTGCGAGTGGATCCGGCGATGATCGAGGTCGCATACCAGACCGCCGGCTTCGTCGTGAGCGCTGGCGCGGTGGCCATCGGCATCCGCTGGCGCTGGAAGGAGGCGGTCAACGTCGGCACCACCTTCTTCGTCATCTTCCTCTACACCAAGTTCTTCGACTGGTGGTGGGAGAGCATGCCCAAGTACCTCTTCTTCCTGGCGGTGGGCCTGACGGCGCTGCTCGCCCTCCTGATCCTCAAGCGCCTGCGGCTTACCGTGGGCGCGGCCCAGGAGGTGGCACCATGACTGGTCGCAGCCCGCTCTGGGGGCTGATCGCCGGCCTCGGCCTGATCGCCGCCACCAACGCCGTGGTCCTTGCCGGTGTGAGATGGAACCGGTCTGGAGAGCCGGACGCCACCCTCGCCCTCACCCAGCGGGAGCTGGACGTGCCGATCTACCAGATCGAGGAGGACACCGGCCTCTCTCTGGATCTTCACCTCGGTGGCGATCGGCCCTGGGAGGAGGATCCGGCTCCGTGGCTCGATCGGGTCAAGCTGGCCGAGCTGGGCTTCGACGTGCAAATGGCGCCGGGTGAGGCCCGCGCGGACGACTACTACGCCGGGACGCTGCCGCGTCGAGTCTTCGCCGCCCTGGAGCTCGACGGGGACGGTTGGGCCGCCTGGCTACGGCGCGCGGAGGCACGGCTCGCCGAGGCGGAGGAGAAGGTGGCATCCGGGCAGATGGCGGCGAAGCGCCTGGCGGAGCTGCGGGAGGATCTCGAGAAGGAGCGCCAGGGCCACTCCCGGCTCTTCGCGGTCGACGCGGCAAGGGACGTCGAGACCTTGCGGCGTCGCTATCCGGACCGAGCCCGCGTGGCGGTGGTGCCGGCCCTGGTCCGCCTCGTGTACCAGGGCCGTACCGATGCTCGACCGGCGCGCCTCACGGGCTACGTTGAGCCGTTGGTCACGACCATCCACGTACCCCTCGTCCTGCGGCCGGCGCTTGACCGTGTGGTGGCGGCGATCCGGGAGGAGCGGGAACGGGCGGACCGGCCGGACGATTATCGGCCCGGTGAACCGATGCCCCCGCGCTACGAGGCGACCCTCGCCTTCGGCCGACGCCACGAGCCGTGGCTGACCGCGGTCCGGGCGCTACCGGCGCCGGACTGAGCCGGCATGCCGCACGGGCACCACCTGCGATGCGCGGGGGGGCCTCATTCGGACGTCCCGGCATCCCGCGCGTGATCACGCTGCGCCGCACACGACGCGGGCCGGTCCGAGATGGCGATCCCGATGCCCCGGTCATACGCCCAGCCACACTGGGCGCCGAACAGCTCGCCCAGCCGGCCGTGTTGGAAGGCGTTGACCAGGGGGACCTTGCCCGCCGAGCGCACCCTCTCGATGACCGAAGCCCGGCACATCTCCATGGGGAGCTCGATGATCACCAGGTGGTCGTCATGGAGCCCGACGGCCCACTCCAGCGCCGCCTCGCTCTCCACCTTGAACGACAGGGCGACCCGCGGGTCCGCCGCCCGCGCCCGCCGGTACCGCTCCGGGTCCGATTTCGCCTCCAGGTAGACCCAGCCGTGGGCGCCGTACCGCTGCACCAGGGCGACGGCCGGCTCGATGGCGTCGACCTCCTTGGGCTCGGCGTCGATGACCACCTTGCCCGCGGACCATTGGAGGACCTCCTCCAGGGTCGGGATCCGCCCGCGGCCCAGCTTGAAGCGGCATTGCTGGAGCTCCGCGACGGTCTTGTCGCTCACGGGGCCACCGCACCAGGTGCGCCGGTCCAGGGTCTCGTCGTGGTAGACCACCGGCACGCCGTCCCACGACAGCCGCAGATCGGTGCCGACGATGTCCACCCCCGCCTCGTAGACGGCCGTGAAGCGCTGCAGCGTGTCCGGGGCGATCCGCCAGATGCCGCCGGCGTGGGCACCCGCCCGGGGCCCGTGGAGCCGCTCCCGCAGGGCCGGCCCGGATTCCGCGCGAACGGCTACGGCGGCGCTGAGAGCTGTGACGGAGAGGAGCAGAAGGAAGAGCCCGGGGCGCTGCACGGCTAAATGGCGATAGAGATCCGGGAAATTGCGGGAGCCACAGATGGACAGAGATGAACACAGATGGTTCTTGTGGCCACGGCGGCTCACGCGGTGTCTACCACAGCCTGCTGATGGGCAGTGCATCTAAGGAAAGCAGGAAGATCAGAAGGCAGGAAAATAGCTGCGCTACCCGAACCAGAGACTTCCTGCGTTCCTTCCTCTCTGCGTTCCTCAGATGGAGATCGCGGATAGCGCGGCGGCGTCACGGCCTGATCTGTGTCGAACTGCGTTCGTCTGTGGTTTCAATCAAGGTCGCTGACCCTCCGCTCGGCGCGGTGCGGCCCACAGCCGGGATGGCGAACGCATCCAATCCCGGTAAAGTGCGCACGATCACCATCAGCGTAGAGGGGGAGTCATGGGAGATCTGTCGGGCAAGACCCTGTTCATCACCGGTGCGAGCCGTGGCATCGGCCTCGCCATCGCCCTGCGCGCGGCGCGCGACGGGGCCAACGTGGCGTTCATCGCCAAGACCGGCGAGCCCCATCCGAGCCTGCCCGGCACCATCCACACGGCGGCCGAGGCGATCGAGGCCGCCGGCGGCCACGCCCTGCCCATGCAGGCGGACGTGCGCGACGAGGCGGCGGTGGCCCTGGCGGTGGGACAGACGATCAAGCGGTTCGGCGGCATCGACGTGTGCGTGAACAACGCCAGCGCCATCCACCTCGCCCCGGTGCGCGAGACGGTGATGAGCCGCTACGACCTGATGATGCGGGTGGGACCGCGCGGCACCCTGTGCGCGAGCCAGGCGTGCCTGCACCACCTCCTGGAGGCGGACAACCCCCACATCCTCACCCTGGCGCCGCCCATCAACCTCGATCCCAGGTGGTTCAAGGGCCAGACCGCCTACACCATGGCCAAGTACGGCATGAGCATGGCCGTCGTGGGGATGGCGGCGGAGCTCGCCGAGGCGGGGGTGGCGGTGAACGCCCTGTGGCCGCGCACGGTGATCGCCACCGCGGCCCTGGCGCTGATCCCCCAGGTGCGCGCCGAGAGCTGCCGCAAGCCGGAGATCGTTGCCGACGCCGCCCACGCCATCCTCACCCGCCCGAGCCGCGAGCACACCGGCTGCTTCTACATCGACGAGGAGGTCCTCCGCGAGGAGGGCGTCACTGACTTCGATCCATACGCCGTAAAACCCGGCGAGCCACTGCTCACGGACCTGTTCCTCGACTGATTTTTTTTTCACCACAGACACACGGAGAACACGGAGGATCGGTGGAGATCGCGAATGCCGTGCTCGTTCCGGTCGGGATGGCGTCGATCCGTAGGGCCGGTTTCAACCGGCCGACGCCGTTCGCAACGTTCTTGTCCGGCGGGCTGAAGCTCGCCCTACGTGTGGGCGATCTTCTGCTGCAATGGCGATTCCTGCTGGCCATCCCGGAGAGCCACATCGCGCACGTCTCGGTGCCCCCTGTGCCTCTGTGGTGGTATCTCAACATGGAGCATCCCATGGCTGACGAGCCGGTGTTGCTGTCCCTTGATGGCCCGATCGCGACCCTGACCCTCAACCGGCCGGCGGCCCTCAACGCCCTCGACGAGCGGATGGCCGATGCCCTGTACGCGGCCCTGGTGCGGGTGGAGCACCACAAGGAGGCGCGCTGCCTGGTGGTGCGCGGCGCCGGCGACTGCTTCATGGCCGGCGGCGACGTGAAGACCTTCGCCCGCGCCGTGAACGAGCTGTCGCCGGTGGACCGCCAGCCGACGTTCGAGCAGATCGTGGGCCGGGTCCACGCTTCGATCCTGGTCCTGCGCCACCTGCCGTTGCCGGTGGTGGCCGCGGTGCACGGCGCCGTGGCCGGCTTCGGCGTCAGCCTGATGCTCGCCTGCGACCTGGCGATTGCCGCGGACGACGCCTACTTCTCGCTCGCCTATTGCCAGATCGGCACCTCGCCCGACGGCGGCGCCACCTTCCACCTGCCGCGGGCCGTGGGGATGAAGCGGGCCATGGAGATCGCCCTGCTTGGCGACCGCTTCGATGCCCGGACGGCCGAGGACGTCGGCTTGGTGAACGAGGTGGTCCCCGCGGCCGACCTCGACGGGGAAGTGGCGAACCTCGCCACCCGCCTCGCGGCCGGCCCCACCGCCGCCTACGCCCGCACCAAGGAGCTCCTCACCGCCGCCTTCGACCACAACCTCGCCACCCACCTGGGCTGGGAGTGCGACCGGCTCGTCGCGTCGACGGCCACGGCGGACTTCGCGGAGGGGGTGACGGCGTTTGTCGAGAAGCGGGCGGCGAAGTTCGAGGGGCGGTGAATCGCTGGAAAGATTCACCACAGAGGCACGGAGGACACAGAGAAGTCTAGGAGCGGGCTTCCCCGCGAACTGCTCAACGCAAAGGCGCAAAGACGCTAAGGGGCTTACCGCGGAGGACGCGGGGAACTGCTTAACGCTGAAGGCGCGGAGGCACAGAGCCGCAGAGGCTACCGGCAAAGCTAGGAACGAAGTGCCCGCTACCCACCGAGGGAGAGGAACAGGGTGAGGGGGGGAAGGCGTCCTTGGATTGGCTTGCTGAGGTTCTCGGTCCTCAATAACCTGAGGCGCGATCGAGCAATGAAACAGCCTCAGAATCCATTCCATCCGGGCGAGATCCTGCTGGAGGAGTTCCTGGAGCCGGACAGGATCACCCAGGCGGCCTTTGCCGCGCGCCTCGGCTGGACCCGTACGCGCCTCAACGAGCTGACCAAGGGCAAGCGCGGGATCACCGCCGACGCGGCCCTCGACCTCGCGGCCGCCCTCGGCACCTCCGACCTGAGCCATGGACGGCCGACCAGTCACCCTGGCGAATAATGCAATTGCACAAGCCGGACCCCGCTAACAAGCCAGACGCCGCTAATAGACCCCGCTAACAAAGGCGTGCTACCCCGTAGCCGCACGTCGTTTTCCGCAATCCAAGGTGGGAGCGTGTCCATGAAGATCAGATTCCTGGCAGCACTCGTGGTCGTCGTCAGTCTGGCCGCCGGTTCCGCCGATACCGTTGCGGCGGAGGGTCATGGCACGGATCAGGGCGTCATGCTTTCGCCGGAGCTGCTCGACCTTCTTCGGGCCGAGATGCGTGAAGTCACGGCCGGCGTCCAGGAGCTGGCGTTGTCCCTGGTAACCGCCGACTGGAAGGCACTTCAAGAGACCAGTGCGAAGATCCGCGCCAGCTACATCATGGAGAAGAAGCTGACCCCGACTCAGGCGGGCGAGTTGGAGAAGGCGCTTCCCGGGCGATTCAAGCAGCTCGACGCGGAGTTCCATCAAAGGGCTGCAAAGCTTGGGGCGGCGGCCGCGGCCCATGATCCCGAACTGGTCGTCTTTCATTATTCCCGCCTGGTCGAAAGCTGCGTCCGTTGCCATTCTTCATTCGCGCGTAACCGGTTCCCGGGGTTCGCCTCTCCGGTGCCACAGGACCACCATCATTGAGCGAGACATGACAACCTGTTCCAGCGGACGTCCTCGGCGGGCTGCCGCTTTTCTCCACGGTCAAGATGCGATGAGCCCTGGGAGATGAACCTCACCCAATACCAGGTCGACGCCTTCACCACCGAGGTCTTCACCGGCAACCCCGCGGCGGTGTGTCCGCTGGAGGGGTGGCTGGACGATGGGGTGATGCAGGCGATCGCGGGAGAGAACAATCTCTCCGAGACCGCGTTCTTCGTGCCGACGGGGCAGGGTTTCCATCTGCGGTGGTTCTCGCCGGTACGGGAGGTCGATCTGTGCGGGCACGCGACCCTGGCGTCGGCGCACGTGCTGTTCGAGCACCTGGGGTACGACAAGGAGTCGGTGACCTTCGAGACGCGGACCGGGGAGCTGGTGGTGGAGCGGCGGGACGGGCGGCTGGCGATGGACTTTCCCGTCGTCGTCCCCAAGCCGTGCGCGACGCCGGAGGCGTTGGCCGTGGGGCTGGGCAGGGAGCCGAGCGAGGTGCTGGCGGCGGATGACTACGTCGCGGTGTTCGGGGATGAGGCGACGATCCGTGGCATGGAGCCGGACTACGGCAAGCTACGCGAGCTGGACCTGCGCGGGGTGTGCGTGACCGCACCGGGGGAGGAGGTGGACTTCGTCAGCCGCTTCTTCGCGCCCAGGTACGGGATCCCCGAGGACCCGGTGACGGGATCCGCACATTGCAAGCTGGCACCGTACTGGTCGGCCCGCCTCGGCAAGGAGGAGTTGGAGGCCAGGCAGGTCTCGAAGCGCGGCGGGGCGGTCCACTGCCGGATGAACGGCGACCGGGTCGTGCTGTCGGGGAGCGCGGTGACCTTCATGGTGGGAGAGATTTCCATCCCCGACTGATGCGACTGCCGGCCGACGGGTCGGTTGCGTTGCGAGGTCAGTCTGCGATAGCTCTTAGTCATGGCAAGCGTTGGCAAATGGCGGTCCCTTCGCCGCTGGGCCGTGGGCCTGGTGGTCGCGGCGGCCGCTTGCGGCGCGGGCGGCTCGCGGACGATCGTACCGACGACCCTCGCCGACCAGATTGCGACCGGTACCGCGCCGGTGGTGCTGGACGTTCGCTCGACGCGCGAGTACGAGGCGGGTCACGTACCCGGCGCGATCCATATCCCGTTCCAGCAGGTGGCCTCCCGGATCGACGAGCTTCCAACCGCACCGGACGCGCCGATCGTCGTCTATTGCGCCCATGGCCCGCGGGCGGTATGGGCCGCCCGCGCCCTGCGCAAGGCGGGCCATACCCAGGTCCTCTACCTCGAAGGCCACATGGCCGCCTGGCGGAAGGCCGGTCTGCCGGTGGAGACGCCGGCGGCGGTCCCGGACGACAGCCCGAGGAGGGGCGGCGATGATGACGCCGTCGGGGCCGGGAGCGACTAGACGTCGGGAGGGAGCTCCGTCGCCGGGTGAAGCCTGCCCTTCCGCGCGCTCCCGGGAGCTTCCCGCCACCGCACGATGAACAGGCCGCGCCGAGTGGTCGTGAACGATCTCATGCAGGAGGGCTATGTCTATCTCCTGACCGAGCCAATGGGGCGAAACTTCCATCCCGACTTTCGCCCGGAGCTGTCTCCCAAGGAGATGCTGGACCTGGGGGTGTTCGGCGGGAAGTACATGACCGACTGCCGGGAGGAGTTCCCGGCGGACTGGTTCGTCGGCGCCAGGCTCAACCACGAGCGCCACGCGCCGGCGCTGAACTTCTTCGGCGTCAACGCCTCCCAGCCCCTGGCGGAGTGGCGGCGCAAGGGGTGGATCTACCACGAGGACCCGCGCGGCTGGTTCCAGTGGTATTGCCGCTACTACATGGGGCGGCGGTGTGCGGATGACGAGCGGCAGATCCGGCGCTGGAAGGCAATGAAGCGCCACGTCGCCCAGATCAAGGCGGCCTGTGTCCCCGGTAACCTCGATTGCCGCCGCCGGCAACGCCAGGCCCTGCTCCACTGGGCGTACGACAGCCGCAAGATCTGAATAGATCTGGGATGGACGTTTTTTGTTA
>JASFUG010000097.1:0-9605 GCA_050050395.1 Nitrospirota bacterium | reverse complement strand
CCCGGAAAGGCCCTGAAGGACCGCGTCCAGCGCAAACGATAAGTCGCGGCGGGAAACTACGAAGAGACCAAGGGGTGGCCTGAACGGGCTGCCCCTTTTCTTTTCTGGCGCCTCCGCAGTTTTTTTTGCATTGCCGTATGTCGAGCTCTGACCGTTGCGTTGGGCGGTGTCGCCCGGTAGGGGCACGGCATGCCGTGCCCCTACGGCGGGGCAGCGGCCGTCGCGTCGATTACCAGGATGTGGGCCGGATGGTCGAGCAAGTCCGCCCCGGCAGCTCGATGTTGTTTCCTTGACACCACTCAGGGGCGTCCAAAGAATACGCGCCCGTTTTCAACCGGAGGACAGTGGTATCGACAGGCGCGTAGCTCAGGGGGAGAGCGCTACCTTGACACGGTAGAGGTCGGCGGTTCGAAACCGCCCGCGCCTACCACCTCCGTTCGCCGTCACGCTGGATAGAGATGCAGGTCGAGGTAACCCTACCGGACGGAACGACCAAGACGTACGGTCAGCCCGTGACGGTGCAGCAGGTCGCCGAGTCGATCGGCGCCGGCTTGGCGCGCGCGGCGATCGGCGCACGCGTGGACGGCAGGCCGGTCGACCTGAGCACCGAGCTGCAGGGCAGTGTGTCGTTGGAGATCCTCACCGAGCGCTCCCCCGACGCCCTGGAGGTCCTGCGCCACTCCACCGCCCACCTCCTGGCCCACGCGGTGAAGCACCTCTACCCCGAGGCGCAGTTCGGCGTCGGCCCGGCGATCGACAACGGCTTCTACTACGACATCGACATCGATACCCGCCTCCATCCGGAGGACCTGGAAGAGATCGAGGCGGAGATGCACCGCATCGCCGAGCAGGACCTGCCGGTCGAGCGCCGGGAGTTCTCCCGCGACGAGGCGATCGCCGAGTTCCGGCGGGTCGGCGACGGCTACAAGGTGGAGATCATCGAGGGGATCGACGAGGGGGACACCATCTCGGCGTACGGCCAGGGTGACTTCATCGATCTATGCCGCGGCCCCCACGTCCCCACCACCGGCCGCCTGCGGTTCTTCAAGCTGCAGTCGATCGCCGGCGCCTACTGGCGCGGCTCCGAACAGAACAAGCAGCTCCAGCGCATCTACGGTACCGCCTTCTTCTCCAAGAAGGCCCTCGACGAGCACCTGCACCTGCTGGAGGAGGCGAAGCGGCGCGACCACCGACGCCTCGGGCGCGAGCTCGACCTCTTCCACCTCCAGGAGGAGGCGCCGGGGATGGTCTTCTGGCACCCCAACGGCACCCAGATCTGGCGCGCGGTGGAGAGCTACATCCGCGAGCTGATCCGGGGACGCGGCTACCAGGAGATCCGTACGCCGATGATCGTCGACCGCAGCCTGTGGGAGCGCTCCGGCCACTGGGACAAGTTCCGGGAAGAGATGTTCACCACCGAGAGCGAGGCCCGGGAGTTCGCGGTCAAGCCGATGAACTGCCCGTGCCACATCCAGGTCTTCAACCAGGCGGTGCGCAGCTACAAGGACCTGCCGATGCGCCTCGCCGAGTTCGGGTCCTGCCATCGCAACGAGCCGTCCGGCACCCTGCACGGCCTGATGCGGGCGCGCAACTTCGTCCAGGACGACGCCCACATCTTCTGCACCGAGGACCAGATCGGCGCGGAGGTGATCGCCTTCAACGAGCTCGTCTTCGAGGTCTACGAGACGTTCGGCTTCGGTACCCCGTTGGTCAAGTTCGCGGATCGGCCGGAGAAGCGGGTCGGCTCCGACGCCGTCTGGGATCGTGCCGAGGCGGCGCTCCGGGAGGCACTGGACAGCAGTGGTGCGGAATACGAGATGAACCCGGGCGAGGGTGCCTTTTACGGCCCGAAGATCGAGTTCAGTCTCAAGGATTCCCTGGGCCGGGTGTGGCAGTGCGGCACCATCCAGGTCGACTTCTCCATGCCCGAGCGCCTCGGCGCGACCTACGTGGGCGAGGACAACCAGCGCCACACGCCGGTGATGCTGCACCGCGCCATCCTCGGCAGCATCGAGCGCTTCATCGCCGTGCTCATCGAGCACTACGGCGGCGCCCTGCCGCCGTGGCTGGCGCCGGTGCAGGCGATCGTGCTGCCGATCAGCGAGCGTCACCGGGAGTACGCGGAGACCGTGTGCCGGCGTCTCGACGAGGCCGGCCTGCGCGCCACCGTCGATCGTCGCGACGAGAAGGTCGGGGCGAAGATCCGCGACGCGCAGCTCCGGAAGATCCCCTACATGCTGATCGTCGGCGATCGGGAGGCGGAGAGCGCCAGCGCCGCGCTCCGTACGCGCAGCGACGGTGATCAAGGAACCATGGACATGACGGTGATAACCGATAGAATCCGCACCGCCGTTGCCACCCGCAGCGCGGAGCTGTAAGAACACGGGACGTTCCCGTGGCCACCCTGGAGGCCCTTATCCGACGACGTAAGCCGACTCACAAACGAGAGCAGCGCGAGAGGATCAACCAGCGCATCCGCGTCCCCGAGGTCTTCGTCATCGACGAGGGCGGCGAGCAACTCGGCAGGATGGACATCCGGGCCGCCCTGGACGTGGCCAAAGAGCGCGGTCTGGACCTCGTGGAGGTCTCACCGACCGCCGATCCGCCCGTGTGCAAGGTGATGGACTACGGCCGGCACCTCTACGACAAGAAGAAGAAGGCGTCGGTCGCCAAGGCGCACACCCATCAGATCCTGCTGAAAGAGGTGAAGTTCCGGCCCAACACCGATACCCACGACCTGGAGACCAAGACCCGCAAGGCAGATGCCTTCCTGAGCGAGGGCAACAAGTGCAAGATTACCGTCATGTTCCGCGGCCGGGAGATGGCCCATACGGAGCGCGGCCGTGAACTCCTCGACAAGGTCACCGCGTTGCTCTCGGAGGTCGCGGAGCGAGAGCTGGAGCCGCACATGGAGGGGCGGTTCATGTCGGCGATCCTGGCCCCCAAGAAGAGCAAGAAGAAGACCCCCTCCCCCAAACCACAACCGGAAGTGAATCATGCCCAAGATCAAGACACGGCAAGCGGCCGCTAAGCGTTTTTCCAAGACGGGGACCGGCAAGTTCCGCTCGAAGCACTCGCACCACAGCCACATCCTCACCAAGAAGAGCACCAAGCGGAAGCGCGGCCTGCGCAAGCCGGGTGTGGTCTCGGCCCAGGACACGCAGCGCACCGCCAAGATGCTGCCGTATCTGTAGCGTTCGGCATTTTACGTGAGGGTCCCAATAACCGTTGGAGCGGAATACCGGCCGATCCGTAGGGCGGGCTTCAGCCCGCCGGACGCCAACGTTGATTGACGACGCCATCGGTCGGTCGAAACCGGCCCTACAGATTGGCGCTATAGCCACCGGAAAGAACACAGCGTAGTTACTTCTGCTGATCCTCCGACTACGATTTACCCAGGAGCACAGTCATGCCCAGAGTTAAGGGGGGTCCGCAGACCCACCGCCGGCACAAGAGAGTCCTTGCCATGGCCAAGGGGTACCGTGGCGGCCGCAGCCGCCTGTACCGTACGGCCCAGGAGACCGTGGACCGCGCCCTGTGCTTCGCCTACCGGGACCGCAAGGCGCGCAAGCGCGACTTCCGCCGCCTGTGGATCGCCCGGGTCAACGCCGGCAGCCGCGCCCTGGGCGTGCCGTACAGCCGCCTGGTCGCCGGGCTGGACAAGGCCGAGGTGCGGATCAATCGCAAGATGCTCTCCGAGATGGCGATCTACCATCCGGCGGACTTCGAGAAGGTCGTGGCCCTCGCCAAGGAGCAGGGATAGAGCAAGCCCGCTCCCCTGCGGGGTGGGGCCGGCGTGGAGATGGCGGGAGCCAGCGAGTCCGATGAGCGATCTCCCCACCGTCTCGTCCATGCACGACACCGCCGCCGGCGTTCCCGCAGCGCAACGAGCTGCTTGGTCAGACGTAGGGCGGGCTCTGCCCGCCATGTCGGGCGCAGCCCGACCTACCGTGCACCGCGCCGCGGCAGCCTGACGGCGGGCAGTCGATGACACCGGAGCGGGACAAGTCGGTCGATCTGGAGGTCGTCAAGCAGGACGCCCTCGCGGCGATCGCCGCGGCGGACGACCTGGAGGCGCTGGAGGCCCTGCGCGTCGCCTGGCTGGGCAAGAAGGGGCGGGTCGCCACCCTCATGCAGGGCATGGCCGGCCTCGACCCGTCCGAACGGCCGGCCTTCGGCCAGGCGGTGAACGCCCTCAAGGGGGCGGTGAACAGCTCGCTCCAGGCGCGCAGGGAGGCCCTGCGGCGGTTGGAGATCGAGCGCCGCCTCGCCGCCGAGGGCGTCGACGTCACCCTCCCGGGCCGGCCACCGCGGCGCGGCTCCCTGCATCCGCTCACCCGCACCCAGCGGGAGATCGAGCAGATCTTCCTGCGCATGGGTTTCGCCATCGAGTCGGGGCCCGAGGTGGAGACCGACTACTACAACTTCGAGGCCCTCAACATCCCGCGCGACCACCCGGCGCGCGACATGCAGGACACCTTCTACGCCGGCGCCGACTTGGTTCTGCGCACCCACACCTCCAGCGTCCAGAGCCGGATCATGGAGCGGCAGCCGCCGCCCATCCAGATCATCGCTCCGGGGCGGGTCTACCGCCGCGACTCGGACCAGACCCACTCCCCCATGTTCCACCAGGTGGAGGGGCTGCTGGTCGACCGGGAGGTGAGCTTCGGCGACCTCAAGGGGGTGCTGGAGTCGTTCACCGCCCAGATCTTCGGCCGTGCCCTGCCGCTGCGCTTCCGGCCCAGCTACTTCCCGTTCACCGAGCCGTCCGCGGAGGTCGACGTGCGCTGCGTCATGTGCGGCGGCGACGGCTGCCGGGTCTGCTCCCACACCGGCTGGCTGGAGATCCTCGGCTGCGGCATGGTCGACCCCAACGTCTTCGAGCTCGCCGGCTACGACCCCACCGCGGTCACCGGCTTCGCCTTCGGCATGGGCATCGAGCGCATTGCCATGCTCAAGTACGGCATCCCCGACCTGCGCCTGTTCTTCGAGAACGACCTCCGGTTTTTGGAACAGTTCTAGGGGGAACTGCTCAACGCAAAGGCGCCAGGACGCTAAGACGCGAAGATCTTTTAACCACGAAAGACACGAAGAGCACGAGGGGGTTTTCGCGTAATTTTCATCAATCACATGAGCGTAGATACGCGCACCACACTCGTCCCACACAAGATTTCTCTGGCAAAGACGCCAAGACGCCAAGAAGAACTCAATAAACTTGGCGCCTTAGCGCCTTGGCGAGGGCGAAAAAGGACCACCGCCGACATCTAGGATCCTGCGTAGTCAGACACTCTGTGCCCTCTGTGTCTCTATGGTGAAAATCCATTTCTGTAATCGGTTACCTATAACACCTCCTATTTTTTGTGAACTTCGTGCCCTTCGTGATTTCGACCCCATCAAGGCCATTGCACCGAACCCACAGATCCACCCTTGGCGTCTTTGCCCCTTCGCGCCTTTGCGTTAAGAAAATTCGCGTCTTCGCGTTAAAAAAGTCGGCCCGCAGGGCCGTCCTCCCCTAGTCCCTAGCCCCTAGTCCCTAGCCCCTAAAGTCATGCTCGTCCCCCTCTCCTGGCTCCGTGACTACGTCGAGTTCGACCTCGGCCTCGACGACCTGTGCACCGGCCTCACCATGGCCGGGCTGGAGGTGGGCGGGGTGGAGAACGCCGCCGCGACCCTCGCCGGCTGCCGCGACCACCTGGTGGTGGGCCACCTCACCGCGGTGGAGCGCCACCCGGACGCGGACCGCCTCACGGTCTGTCAGGTGGACACCGGCGACCAGGTGCGGCAGGTCGTGTGCGGCGCCCGCAACCACAAGGTGGGCGACCGGGTCGCCGTCGCCCTCCCCGGCGCGGTGCTCCCGGGCGGCATGGAGATCCGCGCCGCCGAGCTGCGCGGCGTCGCCTCGGTTGGCATGCTGTGCTCGGCCAAGGAGCTGGGGCTGGAGGCGGAGGCGGAGGGGATCCTGATCCTCAACGGCGACAGCGCCCTCGGCGCACCGGTGGTCGAGGCCCTCGACCTGGACGACCCGGTGATCGAGATCGACCTCACCCCGAACCGCGGCGACTGCCTCTCCCTGGTGGGGATCGCCCGCGAGGTGGCGGCCTTCGCCCCCGCTGCGCGGCTCGACTTGCCGGACTGCACGGTGGACGAGGAGGGGCCGGAGACCGACTCCCTGGTGGACGTGGAGATCGAGGCGCCCGACCTGTGCCACCGCTACACCGCCCAGGCGGTGGAGGGGGTGACCATCGGCCCGTCGCCCGCCTGGCTCCAGCGCCGCCTGCGGGCCGTCGGACTGCGGCCGATCAACAACGTGGTGGACGTCACCAACTACGTGATGCTCGAGCTGGGCCAGCCCCTCCACGCCTTCGACCTCGACCGCCTCCAGGGCCCGGCGATCCGCGTCCGCTCCGCCCACCCTGGTGAGACCATGGTCACCCTGGACGACGTGGAGCGCCCACTGGATCCCGACCGCCTCCTGATCTGCGACGCCAACCGCCCGGTCGCCCTGGCCGGGGTGATGGGCGGCCGCGACTCCGAGGTGACGGTTGCCACCACGCGCATCCTCCTGGAGGCGGCCTCGTTCGATCCCGTCTCGGTGCGCCGCACCGCCAAGCACTACGTCCTCCACTCCGAGTCCTCGCACCGCTTCGAGCGCCAGGTCGACCGCCAGGGGATCACCGCCGCCCTCCACCGGGCGGCGCGCCTGATCCGTGAGCTGGCGGGCGGCACCGTGAGCCGCACCGCCGTCGACCTCTTCCCCGGCGACGCCCCCAGGCCGGTGATCGACCTCGACCTCGCCGCCGTCAACCGCACCCTCGGCCTCACCCTGGAGGCGTCCGAGGTGGCCACCGTCCTGAAGCCCCTGGGCTTCGCGATCGAGCCGGCCGCCACCGGCCTGCGGGTGACGGTGCCGAGCTGGCGCAACGACGTGGAGCGGCCGGCGGACGTGATGGAGGAGGTGGCCCGCGCCTACGGCTACGACCGTATCCCCTCCACCTTCCCCAGGGGCGGCCGGGTGCCGGGGCCGGGGGGGGCGCGCGACGCCCTGCGCCGCCGCCTGCAGGACACCATGGCGGCCCTCGGCTACCGCGAGATGATCGCCGTCGCCTTCGCCGACGAGACCCGCGCCGACCGCCTGCGCCTGCCCGTGGACGACCCGCGCCGCGCCGCGGTGCGCCTCACCAACCCCCTGGCCGCCGACCAGGCCACCCTGCGTACCGAGCTCCTCTCCGACCTGCTGCGCGTCGCGGCCCACAACCGCCGTCACGGCGCCGACGCCATCGACCTGTTCGAGATCGCCGCCTGCTTCACCGCCACCGCCCCTGGCGAGCTGCCGGCGGAGGAGGAGTGGCTCGCCGGCCTCTCCACCGGCCCCCGCACCGGCCTGGACTGGGCGACCACCCCGGAGGTCGCCACCTTCTTCCACCTCAAGGGCGACCTCACGGCGCTGCTCGACTCCCTCGGTATCGAGCGGGTGGAGTGGCGGCGGTCGACCGAGCCCTTCCTCCACCCCGGCCGCGGCGCCGACCTGATCGCCGCCGAGCGCCGCCTGGGCTGGGCCGGCGAGCTGCACCCTGACGTGGCGGCGGCCTGCGACCTGGCGGGGCGCTATCAGGTCTTCGCCCTGTCCCTGGCCGCCCTCGACGAGGTGGTGCGCGACCACGTCCCGTTCCGGCCCATTCCGCGCTTCCCGGCGATGGAGCGCGACCTCGCCCTCCTGGTCCCCGCCGACCTACCCGTCGCCGTGCTTCTGGATACCGCCCGCACCCAGGCGGGCGACCTACTGGAGACCATCGGCGTCTTCGACCTCTACCGCGGCGAGCACGTCCCGGAGGGGAGGGTGGGCGTCGGCCTCCGCCTCCGCCTCCGTGCCCGCGAGCGCACCCTCACCGACGCCGAGGCCGACAAGGTCGTCGCCGACCTCCTCACCCGCTGGCAATCCGACCACGCGGTGACCCTCCGCAGCTAACGCGGCATCGGCTGGTGGGTTTAACCACGAAGTTCACGAAGTTCACGAAGGACACGAAGTTCCAAGCGCTGCGGAACCAAGTTCCCTCTCCCCCCCGGGCCGGCGCTAATCCTGCGCCCGCGCCTCAACGCGGTGGATCGACGGGGTCGTCTTCCTCCCGGACAGAGAATGAGGCGCCGAGCGGGCTCTGTGCTCCCGGCAGGGGATCGAACGGGTCTCGGATCCCACCGACCTGGCCGCGTCGGTCTCGGCTCCTGCGGTCCGGGAACGGTAGATCGGTGCCCGCCGTTGGCCGTGTCCGCCGGTCGTCGGCGAGGGCGCGGGTGAGCAGGTAGCAATTGTCACAATCCGGCGCGCGCCCCGGACCGCTGACGATCGCGATGAGGAGACCGCCCAACAAGAAACCGGCGAATAAGCCTGCCAAGAAGAGAACCAACACGCACTCCGTCGTCGATCGGCGGCTCGCCTCACGGCGTCGGTGCCGCAGCTCCGGCGCGTTGTCCCGGCCAGGATGGCGAGCCCGATCACCTTATCAGATCGGCTGCAATCGCCGTTCCATCCAGACGTAACTGAGGGATCAAAAAGGATAATTTGTTTTCAACGGGTTATGTTATGCCCTGTCGAGCCGCAGGAGGGTCGGCTCCCTGGACTCGTGGGAAATAATGCCCGTTGATGTGAAAAATGGGGCTATTTTTGTCGATTTTGCGGCGGGCAGGTACAGTGGCAGCTCCGCAGGAAACCAGAACCTGCACAACGCAAAGACGCCAAGGACTCAAGGGGGGTGTGCTGCTGGGCCACACGGCGCGGTGAGCTTCTCATGGGGCGGAAGACCGGACCGGGTTTTGAGCCACGAAGGAGATGAAGGGCACGAAGGACACGAAGACCTGACCCGCGCTTTTCCTTCGTATTCTTCGTGATCTTCGTGTTTGACCCCTTTCTGTCCTTTGCGTCTTCGCGCCTTGGTGCCTCTGCGTCAAAGCTGTTCACGAAGAGGGCAGGGCGATGAACATCCTCGCCCTGGAGCCGTTCTACGGCGGCAGCCACCGGGCCTTCCTCGACGGGTGGACGGCCCACAGTCGTCACGACTGGACGGTCGTGGGTCTCTCGCCCCACCATTGGAAGTGGCGCATGCGCCACGGGGCGATCACCCTGGCTGAGGGGGTGGCGGAAGAGGTCGCCGGCGGCGGGCAGTGGGACTGCCTGCTGTGCTCCGACATGCTGGACCTCGCCGGCTTCCGCGGCCTCGCCCCGGCCGCCGTCGCGCGGC
This sequence comes from Nitrospirota bacterium, assembly GCA_050050395.1. Classification (GTDB taxonomy): domain Bacteria; phylum CG2-30-53-67; class CG2-30-53-67; order CG2-30-70-394; family CG2-30-70-394; genus DASWHD01. Next base: position 372 of record JASFUG010000097.1, on the reverse strand, counting down.
TGCCGGCGGTCGCCTACTTCCACGAGAACCAGCTCACCTACCCGGTGCGCGAGGAGCGGGAGCGCGACCACCACTTCGCCTTCACCAACCTCACCACCTGCCTGGCCGCGGACGCGGTGTGGTTCAACTCCGCCTTCCACCGCGACGCCTTCCTGACCGCCTTGCCCGACTGGCTGCGACGCATGCCCGACCACGTCCCCCTCGCGGCGGTGGACGCACTGCGCGCCAAGGTCGCGGTCCACCCCCCCGGGATCGACCGCTTCCCGCCACCCCCGGCCCGCGCCCCCGGACCGCTACGCGTCGTGTGGGCCGCCCGCTGGGAGCACGACAAGGGACCGGACGACCTCCGGGCCGCTCTCGACATCCTGGCGG
>JASFUG010000096.1:0-9606 GCA_050050395.1 Nitrospirota bacterium | reverse complement strand
CTTAGAGGTCTACCGAACAGCGCTGCCACGGGTCTTGCCTCGCGTGCCATCACGTCGCTGTGCCTGCGATCTGGAGGACCAACGCACGGAAGGTCTCACCACGGTGCTCATAGTTGCGGAACTGGTCGAAGCTGGCGCATGCCGGGGCGAGGAGCACCGTGTCGCCGGGACGGGCGACGGATGCCGCCCGCCCGACGGCGGCCTCCAGGGTGCCGACGCGCTCGATGGGACAGCAGCCCGCGAGGTCGTCTGCCAGGCGCTCCGCCGTCGCGCCGATCACCAGCATTTGCCGCACGGCACGCCCGACCTGCCGGCGCAAGTCGGCGAAGCCCCCCCCCTTGGATGAGCCGCCCGCGATCAGCACCACCTCACCTTCGCGGTACCCTTCGAGGACCCGGGCGACGGCGCCGATGTTGGTCGCCTTGGAGTTGTCGGCGAACGCCACGCCTCCGACGTTGGCCACCACCTCGCCGCGGTGCGCGAGACCGGTAAAGGCGCACAGGGTCGTCGCCACCGACTCCGGCGGCACACCCCAGGCCAAGGCGGCAAGCCCGGCGGCGAGGGCGTTCTCCACGTTGTGGGGGCCGCGCAGCCCGAGGGCCGCCACCTCGACGAGGGGGCCGGCAAAGGACGCTGTGGCGAACCGCAGCCAGCCGGCCTCGACCCACGCCGCCGCCTCACGCCCGCCGGTAGTCGTGAAGCCGAGCCGCCCTGCAATGAGGCCGGCCAGGCACGGATCGTCGAGGGAGACGATCCCCACTGCCCCGTCTCCCTGGTTCTCGAAGATGCGCGCCTTCGCGGCCAGGTAAGCGGCCAGGCTCGGGTAGCGATCCTCGTGGTCGGGGGTCACGTTGAGCAGGCAGGCGACGCGCGGCGCAAAGTCGACGATCGACTCCAGCTGGTAGCTGGACAGCTCCGCGACGCACGGTCCCGTGCCGTCGTCGCATGCCACGTCGATCAGCGGCGTGCCGATGTTGCCACCCAGTACGGCGTCCTCCCCCGCCGCCACCAGCATGGCGTGCAGGAGGGTGACGGTGGTCGATTTGCCGTTGGTGCCGGTCACGCCGAGGATCGGCCGCTGGCTGTGACGCCACGCCAGCTCGACCTCGCCGACCACCGGTATCCCCTGGCCGATCAAGCCCTGGACGAGGGTGCCGTCCCGCGGCACACCGGGGCTGATCACCACCTCGTCCACCCCGGCAAAGGCCGTCGCCGCATGCCCCCCGAAGAACAGCTCCACCGCCGGCTCCACCGTCACGGCGGGCATCTCCCGGTCCGTGAGGCGCACCTCCGCTCCCGCCCGTGCCAAGAAGCTCGCCGCGGCAACACCGGAACGCCCGGCGCCGATGACGACGTATGTACGACCGGATAGGTCGGGTACACAAGATGCCATCGTTCGTCGGTCCGGCAAGGTATTCATGTCCGTCACCTCAACTTAAGCGTGGACAACGCCACGAAGCCGAGCACGATGGTCACGATCCACGCCCGGACGATGACCTTGGGCTCCGGCCAGCCCTTCATCTCGAAGTGGTGGTGCAACGGGGCCATGCGGAAGATCCGGCGCCCAAAGAGCTTGAACGAGGCGACCTGCAGGATCACCGAGACCGCCTCGATCACGAACACCCCGCCCACCACCGCCAGCAGCAGCTCGTGCTTGGCGAGCACCGCCACCGTGCCCAGTGCGCCCCCCAGGGACAGGGAGCCGATGTCGCCCATGAACACCGTGGCCGGGTAGGTGTTGAACCACAGGAAACCGAGACCCGCGCCGATCATCGCCCCGAGGAACACCGACAGCTCACCGACGCCCGGGATGTAGACCAGGTTGAGATACTCGGCGAGCTTGACGTGGCCGGCCACGTAGGCGATCAGGGCAAACACCACGGCGCAGATGATCACCGGCATGATCGCCAGACCATCGAGGCCATCGGTGAGGTTCACGGCGTTGCTCGCACCGACGATCACCAGCATCGCGAACGGGATGTAACAGCTGCCAAGGTCCGGCAGCACGTTCTTGAAAAACGGCACGGCCAGGACCGTGGAGGTGCCGTCCACCCGGTGGAAATAGAGGAACACGCCGACCCCCAGGCCGAGGAGGACCTGGCCGCCGAACTTGTAGCGCGCCGCCAGCCCCCGACTATTGCGCGCGACCAGCTTCAGGTAGTCGTCGGTGAAGCCGAGCAGCCCCAGGCCGACGGTCACCCACATCACGATCGGGATGTACGGGTTTCGCCAGTCGCCCCACAGCAGGGCGGTGACCGCCACGGCGATCAGGATCATCCCCCCGCCCATGGTCGGTGTACCGGCCTTGGGCAGATGGCTCTGGGGGCCGAGCTCCCGGATCTGCTGGCCAACGTTGCGCCGCTGCATGTAACGGATGAAGAGCGGGCCGATCGCGAGGCTGATCCCGAGCGCCGTGAGCACTGACAGCATCGCCCGGAAGGTGATGTAGCGGAAGACGTTGAAGGCCGAGACCTGATCGTGGAGGGAGTACAGGTACTCACCCAGCATCGGACCCCTCCTCACCCACCAACGCCGCCACCAGACGCCCGAGGCCAATACCGTGCGAGCCCTTGACGAGCACCGAGCACCCCGGCGCCAGTCGCTCGCGCACCGCCGACAGCGCCGCATCCCATGTAGGGACGGCAACACCATCGGCGAGCCCCGCCGCCACCACCACGATGTCGGCAAACACTCCGACCGCGATCAGGTGATCGATCTCGGCCGCCGCCACGTCCTCCCCCAGGGCGCCGTGCAGGTCATCGGCCGCCGCGCCGAGCTCCAGCATGTCACCGAGAACGGCGATGCGCGGTCGCGGCAGTCCCTCCAGCACCCGCAGCGCCGCGCGCATCGAGTCGGGGTTAGCATTGTATGTGTCGTCGATCACCACCCCGCCGCCGGGCAGTGGCCGCTGCTGGCCACGGCCCGACAGGGCGTGGAATCTGCCAAGCCCGGTCGTGATCGCCGCAGGTTCGATCCCCAGGGCCAGGGCGGCGGCGGCAGCGGCGGCCGCGTCCTCGGCGAGGTGATCGCCGGGATCGGCGAGGTGGACGGTGAACGGCCCCCCATCCACAGGCAGGAGGCGAACCTCCTGTCCACCGCCCGTGGCCGACACAGCCTCCCAGCGCAAATCCGCCGCCCGGTGGCGGCCGAAGGTAAAGGTGGGGCCACTGGCGCCGCGGTGCAGGAGGGAAAATGACGGGTCGTCTCGATTCAGGACCACCGGCCGGCCCAGCGACATCTCCTCCAGCAGCTCGCGCTTGGCGCGCGCCACCCCCTCGCGGCTACCCAACCCCTCCAGGTGGGCGTCGCCGACACGGGTGATCACCCCGAGGTCAGGGGCGGTCAGGCGGGTCAGGGCCGCGATCTCCCCGGGCTGGTTCATGCCGACCTCCACGACCCCCAGGCCGTGCTCGCGCCGCAAGGCAAGGAGGGTGAGCGGAACGCCGATCTGATTGTTGTGATTGGCCAGGGAGGCGTACGGATTGAGCGCCGCGGCCTCACCGATCAGACGCACCATCTCGCGCGTGGTCGTCTTGCCGCAACTGCCGGTGATGGCGACCACCCGGGTGGCGAGCCTGCGGCGCCAGTGGGCGGCCAGGGCCTGGAGCGCCGCCAGGGTGTCTTCGACCCGTACCACCCAGCGACCCGTGGGCACATTGACTGGAACCTGGCTCAAGGCGCCGACCGCGCCGGCCGTAAAGGCCGCTTCCAGAAAGGCGTGGCCGTCGAACCGCTCGCCCACCAACGGGCAGAAGAGGGCCCCCGCTGGCAGGGTGCGGCTGTCCGTGGAGACCGACGTCACGCCCAGCTCGAGATCGCCCTGGCCGTCGATCCAGACGCCATCCCGGGTTTCCGCCAGCCAGTCACGCACCTCGGTGCCGGTGAACAGGGCGGCCGTCGTGACACTCATCAATCAGTCCTCCCCGTAGGCGCGACCTCTGAGACCCTCTCCCCTCGGGAGAGGGCCAGAATGAGGAGGCGTGGATCCAACGGCCTGGCCGGCAACGCAGATATCGCGCTGCTTGTTCCGCACGCCCTCCCCCCCGCCCCTCCCGGTGGGAGGGGGGCCATTCGACTCCGCTGCGTGGAGAATCAACTGCTCTGCTACCTTCCGGTCATCAAATGCGAGACGTCTGCCATCAACGAGCTGGTAGTCCTCGTGGCCCTTGCCGGCGATCAGCACCGTGTCGTCGGGCGTAGCCTCTGCAAGGGCGGCGGCGATTGCACCGCGGCGGTCGGGCTCCACCGTGTACCGGCACCCCGCAAGGCCGGGCTCGATGGCGCGGATGATCGCCAGTGGATCCTCGCTGCGGGGATTGTCCGACGTGACGATCACCCGATCCGCCGCGGTCGCCGCGCGCCCCATCAAGGGTCGCTTGGCGCGGTCGCGGTCACCACCACAGCCGAACACCACGATCAACCGACCGAGGGTGAAGCGGCGGCAGTCGGAAACCGCCCGGGCCAGGGCGTCCGGGGTGTGGGCATAATCGACCAGGACCGTCGGCACACCCGCGCCGACCCGCTCGTAGCGGCCCGGTACCGGCACGCAGGTGCCAAGGGCGCCCGCGACGTCGGTCAAGGACCAGTCGAGACGCACACCGACCGCTGCCGCGGCGAGGGCATTGTAGACGTTCACCTCGCCCAAAAGCCGGCTCTCTACCGCTGCTTCCTGGCCCGCGTGGTGCAGGGTGAAGCGGGTGCCGTCCGGCCGGTAGTCGACGTTCGTGGCGCGCAGGTCGACGCCGGCTCCGAGACCGAAGGTGAGGGTGGGAAGCGGCGTCCGCCCGGCGAGCTCGGCGCCGCGTGGGTCGTCGCCATTGATCACCGCGACACAGCCCGGTGCGGTATAACGCGGCTGGAAGAGGCTCGCCTTGGCGGCGAAGTAGCTCGCCATGTCCGGGTGGTAATCGAGATGGTCCTGGCTCAAGTTGGTGAACACGACGGTGGCGAAGCGACATCCCTCGACCCGCCCCTGGTGGAGGCCGTGGGAAGAGACCTCCATCACCCCGTATGCGGCACCGGCATCGACCATCCGTCCGAGGAGAGCCTGTAACCGCACGGCGTCCGGCGTGGTATGGGAGGCGGCCGTCACCACGTTGCCGACCTGGTATTCGATGGTCCCGATCAACCCCACTCCGGCACCGCGCGCTCGCAGCAGGGCGCGAACCAGAAAGGCGGTGGTGGACTTGCCGTTGGTGCCGGTGATCCCGACCAGGTGAAGGCGTCGGCTCGGATCCCCCGCCAGGCGACACGCAAGGCGCACCGCCGTGGCGTGCGGATCCGGCACCACTATGGTCGGCACGCCGGAGCTCACCGTGGCATCGGACAGGCGGTCGACGAGCAGCGCCGACGCGCCACGCGCCACCGCATCGGATACAAAGTCGTGACCGTCGAAATCTTTACCGCGGCGCGCGACAAACAGGGTACCGACGGAGACGGACCGCGAGTCCTCGCAGAGGCGCTGGACCTCGACCGACAGGGGACCGTGCGCCTCGACCACGTTCGACTCGGCAAGCAGCTCGGCTAGGCGCATGGGTTCGGAGACTACAGATTGAGGGAGGAGAATCTCGGCGGTCGCGACGGTGCGGCGGCCTTCAGGATACGGGGGCCAGGTTCCGGCTGCACCCCCAAGTGGCGCAGCGCCTTCTCGGCGATCTCGCGAAAGATCGGCGCCGCAACTTGGCCGCCGTAGGCACCACCGCGCGGCTCATCGAGGGTGACGAGAATCGTCAAGCGCGGCCGATCAGCGGGAACGTACCCGATGAACGAGCTCACGTAACGGGTGCGTGAGTACCGACCTGCCTGGCGGTCGAATTTCTGGGCGGTACCGGTCTTGCCGGCCACGGCGAATCCCTCCACCGCCGCCTTCGGCGCGGTGCCCTTGGGTCCCACCACGCCCTTCAGCATCCGCGTGATCTCCCGCGCGGTCTCGGCCGACATCACCCGCTGCCGCCGTTCGCGGGCGAGTCGCTCACGGGCGGCCGGGCGCGGAGCATGGATGGCCCGCACCAGCCTGGGGCTGATCCGCATGCCACCGTTCGCCAGGGCGTTGTAGAAGGTGACCATCTGCAGGGGTGTGACTGCGATCTCCTGCCCGATGGCGATGGAGGCCTTGGAGACCGCCGACCAGTCGCGCGGAGGCCGCAACAATCCGACCGCCTCGCCCGGATAGTCGATGCCCGACTTCTCACCGAACCCGAACGCCGCCAGGTAGCGATACAGCAACTTGGCGTCGAGGGGTTCGACCAGCTTGATCATGCCGATATTGCTGGAGCGCTGGAGCACCTGGGCGGTCGACAGCCAGTCGAAACGATGGCCGGAGGCCTCGTGAAACGTCCGGTCCGCGACCTGGTAGCTGCCATTTTCCGCGAATACCAGGGCATTGCGGTCGGTGAGATCGCGATCGAGGGCCACGGTCACCGCGGCCGGTTTGAAGATCGAGCCGGGCTCGAACTGCCAGGTCACCGCGTTGGATCGGTACTTGCGGCCGGCGCCGGCCCGCTTCGCCTCCGCCGGGAGACCGTAATCGGCCATCGCCAGGATCTCGCCACTGGCGGGATCGGCGACCACCGCCACACCGCATGCCGCACCCGCCTCTTCGACACCCTGCTTCAGGGCGGTATAGGCGGCATGCTGCACCACCTCGTCGAGGGTGAGGACCAGGTCCGCTCCTTCCCGCGGCGGCCGCAATACCCAGTCGGCCACCGGCCGTTTGCGGCCGTCGCGACGCCGGAGGAAGCGACCGCTCTCCCCCCGCAGAACCCGATCGTAGCGGTACTCCAGCCCCTCCAGACCCACATCATCCACACCCACCAGCCCCAGGGCCGACTGGAAGGCGCGGCCGCGCAGGTAGTAGCGACGGCTCTCCGCCTGCCAATAGATGCCGGTCAGGCCCAGGTCCGTGAGGCGCGGCAGCAATTCCATCGACTGCTGTCGCGCAATCCAGACGAACTGGCGCCGGCTACCGAGCTTCCGGCGCAACGAGCGTGCCGATAGATCCACCAGACCTGCCAGCCGGCGTGCCGCGGACGGGACGTCCGGCACCGCCCCCGGCACGGCGTAGATCGACAGGCTGTCGCCGTTGCGCGCCAGTACGACGCCATTGCGATCGATCAAGCTGCCGCGCGGCGCGGCAAGGGTAAACTCGCGCTCCTGCTGCCTGCGCGCGCGGTCCGCGAGCCACTCGCGATCGAAGACCTGCAACGCCACGAGGCGATAGCCGAGCAGACCGAACAGGCCGATGCCGGCCACCACCAGCCATACGAGACGCAGGCGACTGAGTCCGAGCATGGCATGCACCGGGACATCGGAAAGAGAGAAAGAGAGGCGGCCGCGGTGTCGGTAACAGCGCTCGGATGCCCGGGTTCAGCCTGCGCCGTGGACCGCCTAGCCCTTACGTACCCGCACCACTTGCTGCGCCTCCGGCACGACGAAGCCTTGTTTTGCCGCCCATTGCTCGACCCGCTCCAGCCCCGTTGAGGTCTCGATCTTGAGACGCAACTGGGCGTTGTCCTTGGTCAGCTGCTCCGCCTGCTGACGCAGGGAATCCAACTCTTGAACGGCAGCGATCATCTGGGTGCGCTGCCACACGCAGAAGAGAGAAACCAGGACCACCAGCACCCCAACGAGGGGGGTAAGGACGCCGAGCTTGACCGGAACAGTCTTGCGTCGGGCCAGCCGGGAGGTGATGTCGACCTGTTGCGGGCGTTTCGGGCGCACCCGTACCGACTGGCTGGGGGTGGTGGTCCTGGCAGGTGAAATGGCGAGTGCCATTTTCGGAGGGAACCTTCGGAAAGAGTTATGAAGTCGAGATCAGGAGGGAACGGGTAAGCGGGTGACGACGCGTAGGCGTGCACTACGCGCGCGCGGGTTAGCAGCCACCTCGCGCGCCGACGCCACGACCGGCCGGCGGGTAAGCAGCTGCACCACCGGCAGCCGGCCGCATACGCACTTCGGTAGGGTGGGCGGACAGATGCATGGGTTGGCCTGCCGCCGGAATGTGGTCTTGACGATGCGGTCCTCCAGGGAGTGGAAGGCGATCACCGCGAGGCGGCCGGCCGGTGCCAGACAGGCCACGGCATGCTCCAGCGCGTGCTGCAAGCCGCTCAGCTCGTTGTTGACCGCGATACGGACGGCCTGGAAGACCAAGGTGGCCGGGTGGTGCCCACGGTCGCCACTGCCCAAGACGTCGGCGCACACCCTCGCAAGGTCTCGCGTCGTCTCGATGGGGCGTGCCGCCAAGATACGACGTGCCACCGTGCGTGGCCGCGGGACCTCGCCGTAGTCCCGTAACGCCTGCGCCAGGGAGTTCTCGTCCTGACGGTCCAACCAGATCGATGCAGTCTCGCCGCGCGACCGGTCCATACGCATGTCGAGCGGGCCGTCGATATGGAACGAGAACCCCCTCTGTGGATCGTCGAGCTGGTCGCTGGACAGGCCAAAATCGAGGAGCATACAGTCGAAGGGGCGACCCGGCTCCCGGCCGTCGACGAGGCGTGCGAGGACTTCTTGAAAGGTTGCATGAACGAATCTGAGTTCGGCCTCCGGGAAAGCCCTCGCCAAGCCGCTGCGCGCCCACGCGTCGCGGTCGCGGTCGACGGCCAGCAGTCGCCCACGCCCCTGCGCCCTGTTCAAGAGCGCACGGGCGTGGCCACCGCCCCCGAGGGTACCGTCGAAGAGCACGCTCCCTGGTACCGGTTCCAACCACTGAACGACCTCCTCCGCGAGGACCGGCACATGGCGACTGGCCACGTCCCTGCCTCACAGCCGCAATCCAAATCCCGCAATCGACTTGTTGAGCGCGGCGTAGTCCGCCGGCGTCTTCGGCTGCTGTGCCAACCAGCGCTCCTTGTCCCAGACCTCGATCCGTTTCGTCAGGCCCACGACCATGACCTCCTTATCCAACCCCGCGTACTCACGCAGCGGCTGGCTGATGAGGAACCGACCTTGGGCGTCGAGCTCCACCTCGGTGGCCGTACCCACGAAGAGGCGGACGAAGAGCATGACCTCCGGCTCCTGGCTCGGCAGGAGATCGATCTGCTCCTCGACTCGCAGCCACTCCTCCAGGGAATAGACCCAGAGACACTCGGTCCAGCCGGTGACGACCAGCTTGTTCTGATCGCGCGCCGCAAGGGCCTCCCGAAACCGCGCGGGCAGCGCCAACCGCCCCTTGGCATCGAGCTTCTGATTATGGATTCCACGTGACACGGACACCCCAGCATAAACCACCGCTCCCTACCTATCCCCACTAATCCCCACTTCGGCAGGATGATAGACACGCTTTACAGATGCGTCAAGTCGAGCAGTCCAATCAGGTTTTTGGGCCGGTCAGCCGGCCGAGTCCATGCATCGAGGCCGGGGCGGTAGGCGCCTCCCGAGGCGTTCTATTCCCGACCCCGGCGCGGGGCTCGTGTGTCCAGGACCGGTCGCCCCGAGGCCAGTCGATGACTCCGATGGCGCTTTACGCGACCCCAATCGTCGCGGACATGCGCCTGGGTGGCACCCCTAGCCCGCATTTCTCACCAGGTTTCGTCGCGAGGCGGTGCGAGGGTGCGCAGATACAAGGCGCGCGCTGGATCCGGGCGCGCAGGCCGTTGCAGTACGTCG
>JASFUG010000095.1:0-9649 GCA_050050395.1 Nitrospirota bacterium | reverse complement strand
CCTCGTGGTAGCTGCCGTCGATCAGGCTCACTTTGATGTCGACCATGGGGTAGCCGGCCAGCACACCGCCCTCCATCGCCTGCTTGATCCCCTGCCCGACCGCCGGGATGTACTCCCGGGGCACCACACCACCTTTGATCTCGTCGACGAACTCGAAGCCCTTGCCCGGCTCCTGCGGCTCAATGCGCAGCAGGACATCGCCGTACTGGCCACGCCCACCGCTCTGGCGGACGAACTTGCCGCGCTCCTGTACGGCCCGGGTGATGGTCTCACGGTATGCCACCTGCGGCTTGCCGACCGCCGCCTCGACGCGGAACTCACGTTTCATGCGGTCGACGATGATCTCCAAGTGGAGCTCGCCCATGCCGCTGATGATCGTCTGGCCGCTCTCCTCGTCGGTATTGACGCGGAACGATGGGTCCTCCTGAGCGAGGCGACTTAGGGCGACGCCCATTCGCTCCTGGTCATCCTTGGTCTTGGGCTCGATCGCCACCGCGATGACCGGGTCAGGGAAGTCCAGGGACTCCAGCACGACCTCGTGCCCGGGCGCGCACAAGCTATCGCCGGTGGTTACCGCCTTGAGGCCGACCGCGGCGACGATGTCGCCGGTCCCGACGTGGTCGAGCTCCTTGCGGGAGTTGGCGTGCATCTGGAGCAGACGGCCGATCCGCTCCTTCTTGCCCGTCCGGGTGTTGACGACCTGGTCGCCGGACTTGATCTCCCCCGAGTAGACACGGAAGAAGGCGAGTTGACCGACATATGGGTCGGTCATGATCTTGAACGCGAGGGCGCAGAACGGCTCCTTGTCCTCCGCACGCCGCACCACCTCTTTGCCGGTACCGGGTTCCGTGCCGGAGACCGGCGGCACGTCGGACGGCGCCGGCAGGTAGTCGATCACCGCGTCGAGCAGCGGCTGGACCCCCTTGTTCTTGAACGCGGAGCCGCACAGCACGGGACAGATTCCCAGGGACAGGGTGGCGGTGCGCAGGGCGGCACGCAACTGTTCCTGGGTGACCTCCTCCCCTTCGAGAAACTTCTCCATCAGCTCGTCGTCGTACTCGGCGATGGCATCGATCAGCTTCTCCCGCGCGTGCTCGGCGGCCTGCTGGAGTTCCGCAGGGATCTCCTCCTCCGCGAACTCGATACCCATTTTGGCCTCCGACCATCGGATGGCCTTCATCTTCACCAGATCGACCACTCCCTCGAAGCGCTCCTCCGCACCGATCGGCAGCTGCAACGGCACCGGATTGGCACCCAGACGATCGCGGATCATTCCCACGCCGCGATCGAAATCGGCACCCACGCGATCCATCTTGTTGATGAAGGCGATGCGCGGAACGCCGTACTTGTCGGCCTGCCGCCACACGGTCTCCGACTGCGGCTCCACCCCGCCGACCGAGCAGAACACCGCCACGGCACCATCCAGCACGCGCAAGGAACGCTCCACCTCGATGGTGAAGTCGACGTGACCCGGAGTATCGATGATGTTGATCCGACAGTCGCGCCAGCGGCACGTGGTGGCGGCCGAGGTGATGGTGATACCGCGCTCCTGCTCCTGCGCCATCCAGTCCATGATCGCGGCACCATCGTGGACCTCCCCGATCTTGTGGGAGATCCCGGTATAAAAGAGAACGCGCTCGGTCGTCGTCGTCTTGCCGGCATCGATGTGCGCCATGATGCCGATGTTCCGGACGCGTTCGAGGGTGTCCTTGCGTGCCACGTGGGTGCCCTAACGAGAGAGAATGCGGTTGCTGCGGAAACGAACGATCACCACCGGTAGTGGGAGAATGCCTTGTTGGCCTCGGCCATACGGTGGGTCTCATCACGGCGACGCATGGTGGCGCCCGCCTTGTTGGCCGCGTCCATGAGCTCCTTGGCGAGACGCTCGTGCATGGATTTATCCGGACGCTGACGGGCAAACATGATCAACCAGCGGCGCGCCAGGGCGGCGCGACGCGCCGGACGAACCTCGATCGGAACCTGATAGGTCGAGCCGCCCACACGGCGTGACTTCACCTCCACCGTCGGCTGCACATTGCGCAGCGCTTGCCGGAAGACCTCGATCGGGTCCTCGCCGGTCTTGTCGTGGATCACGTCCATTGCGTTGTAGAAGATGCGCTCGGCGACGCTGCGCTTGCCGGCCTTCATCATGCAGTTGATGAACTTGGTCACGGCAGCGTCCCCGTACTTGGGATCCAGCCCCGCCTCGCGTTTTTCCGCCACCCGACGTCGTGCCATCGCTTCGTTTCCTTCAACCAAAGTGACGATCGTCGCGACCGCCGCTACTAGTGTTTCTAATGACCTTGCGGCTCAGCTGCGGCGCAAAGCGCCGGCTGCTGCAGCAGCCTTTCCGAGGACGCACAGTTCACGCACGGTTCTCGAAATATTTGATGTACGCATTCCCTTGTCCCACTAGCTATTTCTTGGGCCGCTTCACTCCGTACTTGGAACGCCCCTGGTTCCGGTCCGACACCCCGAGGGCGTCCTGGGTGCCACGGACGACGTGGTATCGAACTCCAGGGAGATCCTTCACTCGGCCGCCACGGATCAGGACGATGGAGTGCTCCTGGAGGTTGTGGCCAACGCCGGGGATGTACGTCGTGACCTCGATACCGGTGGTGAGGCGCACGCGTGCCACCTTCCGCAGAGCCGAGTTCGGCTTCTTCGGGGTGGTCGTATAGACACGTGTGCAGACGCCGCGCCGCTGCGGGCAGTTCTGCAGCGCCGGCGAGTCGGAGCGGGTGCGCAATGTCTTGCGACCCTTGCGCACTAATTGATTGATAGTCGGCACAAAATTCCCCTGCTTGACCCGAGGGCGGGCACCAAAATCATTGAAAGAAAAGGAGGTCGCTTTCGCGACCGAATCGCCAAAGGGGGCGGATTATAGCGGTCGACCTTGGCGAGTCAAGCGTTGCGGCTAAGCGTCCTGCTCGTCCACCGCCGCCACCTCGTGAATCGCCTCGACCAGGCCCACCGGGGCGGGTTCCTCCACCCGGAGCTTGACGTCGCGATAGGCCGGGAAGCCTGTCCCGGCCGGAATCAGTCGGCCCATGATGACGTTCTCCTTGAGGCCGACGAAATCATCCAACTTCCCGGCGATGGACGCCTCCGTGAGTACCCGCGTGGTCTCCTGGAAGGAGGCCGCGGAGATGAAGCTGTCGGTATTGAGTGACGCCTTGGTGATACCGAGCAGCAACGGCTCACCTTCCGCCGGCTGCTGTCCCGCCCCCATGGCATCCTCGTTCGCCTGAGCAAAGCGGAATCGGTCGACCTGCTCACCCTGCAACAGCTCGGTATCGCCCGGATCCTCCACCAATACGCGGCGCATCATCTGGCGCACGATCACCTCGATGTGCTTGTCGTGGATGGACACGCCCTGGAGCTGATAGACCTTCTGCACCTCATCGACGAGATACTCCTGCAACGCCCGCGGCCCCAGCACTCGCAGGATGTCGTGCGGGTTGAGGGCACCGTCCATGAGGGGCTCGCCGACCCGCACGTAGTCGCCCTCCTGCACGTTGACGTGCTTGCCACGTGGGATGACGTACTCGAGCTCGGTCCCGTCCTCGCCGACCACGATCATGCGACGATTTCCGCGCACGTAGCCACCGTCCCGTACCACGCCGTTGATCTCGCTGATGACGGCGTGTTCCTTGGGCTTGCGCGCCTCGAACAGCTCGGCCACTCGCGGTAGGCCGCCGGTGATGTCCTGGGTCTTGGTAGTCTCCCGGGGGATCTTGCCCAGCACGTCGCCCGGGATGACCTCCTCGCCCTCCTCCATCTGGATCGAGGCCCCGAACGGCACGAGATACGACCCCGCCTCGCGACCCCTGGCGTCCTTGATGACGATCCGCGGCCGCAAGGCGGTATCCGAGGAGTCGATGATCACGCGCCGCGACAACCCGGTGACCTCGTCCACCTCCTCGCGCATCGTCCGGCCCTCGATGATGTCCTCGAACACCACCTTGCCAGCCACCTCGCTGAGAATGACGATGCTGAAGGGATCCCACTCCACGAGCACGGTCTTGGGCTCGACCCGAGCGCCGTCCTTCACCAACAGGGTGGCGCCGTAGACCACGTCGTAGGTCTCGCGCGGGTGGCCCTTGTCGTCCTCGATGACGATCCGACCGCCGCGATTCATGGCCACCGTCTTCTTGTCGCGGTTCTCCAGGGTATCGATGTTCTTGAAACGAACGATCCCCCCGACCTTGGTGTCCTGGGTGGTCTGCTCCATCTTCGAAGAGGCGGCGCCGCCGATGTGGAAGGTACGCATGGTGAGCTGGGTGCCGGGCTCGCCGATGGACTGAGCGGCGATCACACCGACCGCCGTACCAAGCTCCACCATCCGGCCCCGCGCCAGGTCGCGGCCATAACACATGGCACACATGCCACGCGGTGCCTCACAAGTCAGTGGCGAACGAACCCGGGCCGCGGTCAAGCCGGCGCCGACGATCTTCTCTGCCTCGTCCTCACGGATCTCCTGGTCGGCCTCGACCAGCATCTCGTTGGTGTAGGGGTCGATGATGTCCTCGGCGGCAACGCGCCCGAGGATCCGGTCGTAGAGCGGCTCGATGATCTCGCCGCCCTCGGTGAGCGCGTGGATCTCGATTCCCTCCAGCGTGCCGCAATCCCCCTCGACGATGATCGAGTCCTGTGCGACGTCCACCAAGCGCCGCGTCAAGTAGCCGGAGTTGGCGGTCTTGAGCGCCGTATCGGCCAGGCCCTTGCGCGCACCGTGGGTGGAGATGAAGTACTGCAGCACCGTCAATCCCTCGCGGAAGTTGGCGGTGATCGGGTTCTCGATGATCTCGCCTGACGGTTTGGCCATGAGGCCCCGCATCCCGGCGAGCTGGCGGATCTGCTGGGTCGAGCCACGTGCGCCCGAGTGCGACATCATGTAGATCGAGTTGAACTGACGGGTGGCGTGGGGCCGCCACTCGGTCGGGGCGCCGAGCTCGTTCATCATCTCGGCGGTCACCTCATCATTCACGCGCGACCAGATGTCGATCACCTTGTTGTACCGCTCACCGTCGGTGATCAGACCGGCATTGTACTGCTCCGTCACCTCCTTCACCTCGTTGAAGGCGTCCTTGAGCAGGGTTTCCTTGGCACCCGGGATGTTCATGTCGTCGATGCAGATCGACACGCCCGCACGCGTAGCGCTCTCGAACCCGAGCTCCTTGATCCTGTCGAGCATCGCCACCGTCGCGGCCCTGCCTGCCGCACGGAAGATGCTACCGATCAACCCGACCAGGACCTTCTTGGTGAGTAGCTGGTTGGCCATCTCGAAGTCGACGTCGGATGGCAGACACTCCGAGAACAGGGCACGACCAACGGTGGTCTCGCGCAACCTGCCGCCGACGCGCACCTTCACCATGGCGTGTAGCTCGATGAATCCCGCCTCGTAGGCGCGGCGTACCTCATCGACGTCGGAGAACACCATGCCCTCGCCCCTGGCACCCTCCTTGGCGATGGTCATGTAGTAGAGGCCGAGGACCATGTCCTGGGTCGGCACGGTGATCGGCCGGCCATTCGACGGTGCCAGGATGTTGTTCACCGACAGCATCAGCACCCGCGCCTCCACCTGCGCCTCCACGGAGAGAGGCACGTGGACGGCCATCTGGTCACCATCGAAGTCGGCGTTGAAGGCGGTGCAGACCAATGGGTGGAGCTGAATGGCACGCCCCTCCACCAGTACCGGATCGAACGCCTGGATGCCGAGGCGGTGCAGGGTCGGCGCCCGGTTGAGGAGCACCGGGTGTTCGGTGATCACCTCCTCCAGGGCGTCCCACACTTCACGGCGGCCGGACTCCACCATCTTCTTCGCCGCCTTGATCGAGGTCACCAGGCCGCGCGCCTCCAGGCGATTGAAGATGAACGGTTTGAACAGCTCCAGGGCCATCTTCTTCGGAAGACCGCACTGGTTCATCTTGAGGTGCGGGCCGACCACGATCACGGAACGGCCCGAGTAGTCGACGCGCTTGCCCAACAGGTTCTGGCGGAAGCGGCCCTGCTTGCCCTTGAGCATGTCGGACAGTGACTTCAACGGTCGGCGGTTGGCACCACGGATCACTCGCCCGCGGCGCCCGTTGTCGAACAGGGCGTCGACCGCCTCCTGCAGCATACGCTTCTCGTTCTTGACGATGACGTCCGGGGCACGCAGCTCGAGCAGCCGCTTCAGGCGGTTGTTGCGATTGATCACGCGCCGGTACAGATCGTTGAGATCGGAGGTCGCGAAGCGCCCGCCGTCGAGCGGCACCAGCGGCCGAAGCTCCGGCGGCAGGACCGGAAGCACGTCGAGGATCATCCACTCCGGCTGGTTATTCGACTTGCGAAACGCCTCGACGATCTTCCAGCGCTTGATGAGCTTCGCCTTGGTGGCCTTGGAACGGGTAGTACGCAGCCCCTCGCGGATCTCGTCGGACAGGTCGTGTAGATCGACCTCCTCGAGCAGCCGTTTGATCGCCTCGGCGCCCATCTGCGCGTCGAAGGTACCCGGCCCGTACTCCTCCACCGCCTGCCGGTACTCCTCCTCCGTGAGCAGCGTGCGCGGCTTGAGGGGCGTGTCCTCGGGATTGATGACCACGTAGCTCTCGAAGTACAGCACCTTCTCCAGATCCTTCAGGGTCATGTCGAGCAGGTGGCCGATGCGGCTCGGCAGCGCCTTGAGGAACCAGACGTGCGACACCGGGCTCGCCAGCTCGATGTGACCGAGGCGGTCGCGCCGCACCTTCGACTGGATCACCTCGACGCCGCACTTGTCACACACGATTCCGCGGTACTTCATGCGCTTGTACTTGCCGCAGGTGCACTCCCAGTCCTTGATCGGGCCGAAGATGCGCGCGCAGAACAGGCCGTCGCGCTCCGGCTTGAAGGTGCGGTAGTTGATGGTCTCCGGCTTCTTGACCTCACCGTACGACCACGAGCGGATCTTTTCCGGCGAGGCGATACCGATACGCACCTTGCCGAAGTTCATGGTGAGCTTGGGGCGATCGAAAAAACGATGCAGATCTTCCACAAATACCTCCAACCGAACGGGCACGAACGGCGTGCCGCGACGTGCCGTCTTCTGAGTTAGATACCAAGCCCGGGAATACTTTCGGGGGCCACCGCCGTCTCACCGTCTTCCGGGATGAGCTCCACGTCGAGACACAAGCTCTGCAGCTCCTTCACCAGCACGCTGAACGACTCGGGCAGGCCCGAGACCAAGGCGTACTCGCCCTTGACGATCGACTCGTAAATCCGGGTGCGGCCCGGTACGTCGTCCGACTTCACCGTCAGGAACTCCTGCAAGGTGTAGGCGGCGCCGTACGCCTCCATGGCCCACACCTCCATCTCGCCCAGGCGCTGGCCGCCGAATTGCGCCTTGCCGCCCAGGGGCTGCTGGGTGACCAGGGAGTAGGGACCGATGGATCGGGCGTGGAGCTTGTCGTCGACCAAGTGGTGAAGCTTCAGGATGTACATGCATCCGACCGTGACCTGCTGGTCGAACGGCTCGCCGCTACGACCATCACGCAAGGTCACCTGGCCGCTCTTGGGCAACCCCGCCTCACCGAGGAGGTCACGGATCTCCTCTTCGCGCGCGCCGTTGAAGACCGGCGTGGCGATGTGTAGGCCGAGGGCACGGGCGGCCCATCCGAGGTGGGTCTCCAGGACCTGGCCGACGTTCATACGTGACGGCACGCCCAGGGGGTTGAGGACAATGTCCACGGGGGTGCCGTCCGGCAGGAAGGGCATGTCCTCCTGGGGGAGGATCATCGATACCACGCCCTTGTTGCCGTGGCGGCCGGCCATCTTGTCCCCGACGGAGAGCTGGTGCTTGATGGCGACGTACACCTTCACCTGCTTGATCACGCCCGGCGGCAGCTCGTCACCACGCCGCACCCGGCTGATCTTGTCGCCGTAGAAGTTCTCCAACTCGTCCACCTGCCGCTCGTAGCGGTACAGGACCTCGTCGACCCGCGCCGCGCGGTCCTCGACGCCGGTCACGGTGAGATCGGGAAGATCCCGGCCGGGGATCTTATTGAGCATCGCCGCGGTGAGACTGTCGCCACGATTCGCCACCGCGTTGCCGTCCGCATCCGTGAGGTTCTTGCCCGCCACTGCCCCCTTGTAGATGCCCCGCATCGCCGCATCTCGCTGGTCACTCACCGTCGACAGCTCGATCTGGTACTCCTCGTTGATGGCATCGACCTCGTCGTCCTCGATCTCTTGGGCGCGGGTGTCCTTGTCCACCCCCTGGCGGGAGAAGACCTTCACCCCGACCACCGTCCCTTCCACGCCGGGCGAGACACGCAGCGACGTGTCGCGGACGTCGCCCGCCTTCTCGCCGAAGATCGCGATGAGCAGCTTCTCCTCCGGGGATCGCTGGGTCTCTCCCTTCGGGGTGACCTTGCCTACCAGGATGTCGCCCGGCGCCACCAACGCACCGATACGAACGATCCCGGAGTCGTCGAGGTCGGCGAGGGACTCGTCTCCGACGTTCGGAATGTCCCGGGTGATCTCCTCGGGACCCAGCTTGGTATCGCGCGCCTCGACCGTAAACTCCTCGATGTGGATCGAGGTGTAGCGATCGTCCTTGACGATGTTCTCGCTCACCAGCACGGCGTCCTCGAAGTTGTATCCGCGCCACGGCATGAAGGCGACGATCACGTTCTGGCCCAGGGCCAGCTCCCCGTGGTCGGTACTGGCTCCGTCCGCCAGGATCTGTCCCGCGGTGACCTTGTCGCCGTTGAGCACCAGCGGGCGCTGGTTGATCGAGGTGTTCTGGTTGGAGCGCTGGTACTTGAGCAGCGGATAGATATCGAGGCCCGTGTCGAGCGGACCGGTGGTCTCCCGGCCGGCGACCGAGACCAGGATTCGCGAGGCATCGACCCCGACCACGGTGCCGCCGCGTCGCGCGACCACCACGGTCCCTGAGTCGCGTGCGGCCACCGCCTCCATGCCCGTGCCGACCAGCGGCGCCTCGGGCTTGAGCAGGGGCACCGCCTGCCGCTGCATGTTGGACCCCATCAAGGCGCGGTTGGCGTCGTCGTTTTCCAGGAATGGGATGAGCGCCGCCGCCACCGACACCATCTGCATGGGAGAGACGTCCATGTACTCGACGTCTTCCGGCGTCACCAGGACGAACTCGCCGAGGTGACGGCAGGAGACCAGCTCCGCAGCGATACGGCCCTGGCCATCGAGTGGCGTATTTGCCTGGGCGATCCGGTAGCGCTCTCCCTGGCTGGCGGTGAGGTAGTGAATCTCGTCGGTCGCCCGCCCTCCCGACATCCGCCGGAACGGACTCTCGATGAAGCCGTAGTCGTTTACCCGGGCATAGGTGGCGAGGGAGGTGATCAGGCCGATGTTCGGACCTTCCGGCGTCTCGATCGGGCAGATGCGGCCGTAGTGCGTCGGGTGCACGTCACGCACCTCGAAGCCGGCACGCTCACGGGTGAGCCCGCCCGGCCCCAGGGCGGAGAGACGCCGCTTGTGGGTGATCTCGGAGAGTGGGTTGGTTTGGTCCATGAACTGCGAGAGCTGGCTGGACCCAAAGAACTCCTTGATCGCCGCCGACACCGGACGGGCGTTGATGATGTCCTTCGGCATCACCTCCTCGAGCTCCTGGAGGTTCATCTTCTCCCGGACCGCCTTCTCCATCCGTACT
>JASFUG010000094.1:0-9745 GCA_050050395.1 Nitrospirota bacterium | reverse complement strand
GGCCTCGCTGCCTCCGCCTGGGGACACGTGCGGGCCACGCAGGACGTCGACTTCGTTACACGGGTTGATCCGAAGGAAGTTCAGCGACGCCTCGCCGAGGCAGGGATTGATGCCGATCTTCGACGTGGGGACGTACTTGCGGGGGACGTCCCGTGGGTGGTCCATGGCGCGTTGCAAGGGATCGCGTTCGACGTCTTTCCCGCGACCATCGCGGTAAATTGGCAGCGCGGTCGCGAAGTCTCCCTCTTCGAAGGCGGTGTGCTGCGCATCATCGATCTCACAGACCTGCTCCGCATGAAGCTTGTCGCCGGTGGTCCACGCGATTTCTGGGATGTGGCCGCCCTGGTGAAACAGCATCCGGAACATCTCGACACGGTGCGTGCGGCGGCCAGATCCAGCGGCGTCGAGGCCAAGCTAGAGGAGTGGCTAAACGACCCCCGGTTGCGCTGACATGGGCGCGAGCGATTGCTGCCTCCTCCTCCCAGCACCACCAGGGGGTCGTGCGCAAGGTCCTGACCCGCGCCGGGTCACCGGTCGCGTCGAGCCCGTAGGGTGCGGCCGCGCCCGAACCCGCCGCGACGCCATAGACAATGGCGCGCCGCGCTGCGCCTGGCGCACCCTACGCGGATCCCCCACGAACCCCCGCAGGCCGGGCGTTGCGCGCCACCACCCGGAGCACCGTCCGTCTTCGGGGCTGCAAGAGGCGGCGACAATGAATGGCGTCGGCTGACCGGCGCAGCCCGCTGGTGGCTGCGCTACTGGCTCGCGGAAGAGCTGCCACCGCTGCGGTAATCGAGATGCGAGTCGACGGGCTCGTCATTGGCGGCGGCGAGCATGGCGGCGGCCACGGTCTCGGCGTGGATCGCGCGGTACTTGCGCCACGGACCGACCATGATTGGCCGCAGGAGCTGCATGGCCGGCGCTGCCATCATCTCGCCGAGGCGTGGCTCGTGGCGTCTACCCATGAGCAGCGAGGGACGCACCACGGTCCAGCGTTGCAGGCCGAGATCGCCGATCTCCACCTCCAGCCGTCCCTTCACCCGCGGGTAGAAGAACAGCGAGCGAGGGTTGGCGCCGGCGGCCGAGACCCACACAAAGCGGTCGGCGCAATGCTCCGCCGAGAGCTGCGCCGCGCGATGGACGTAGCCGTAGTCGACGCGCTCGAACCCGGCGCGGGTGCCGGCCTTGGCGCGGGTCGTCCCGAGGCAGCAGAAGACGTGCTCCGCCTGGAATTCATGCCCCCACTCCCAGAGCCGGTCGAAGTCGACGTTCACCTGGTGGAGCTTCGGGTGGTGGATGGTCACGTCGTGACGCACCAGGGCCCGGACCTCGCCGTAGTCGGGACGGTCCAGCACCTGGCGCAGGAGATGGCCGCCCACCAGACCGGTCGCTCCAAGGACCACCGCACGCTTATTCATGTCCCCCATTGTACGGTGCCCACCGCACTGGCGCTCATTCGCTCGTTTCGATAGTAGACGTTGTCGCCTCCCTTCTGTCCCCTTTCCTGCGCATCGTAAGTTCACCGTGAGCAAGTACTACACTGCACCCCTGCCCCGGCGCGGCATGCCGGGCGGCATCCCGTACATCGTCGGCAACGAGGCGGCGGAGCGGTTCAGCTTCTACGGGATGCGCGCGATCCTCGTGGTCTTCATGACCCAGCACCTGATGGATGCGTCGGGCGCGATGGACCGGATGAGCGAGGAGGAGGCCAAGGGGTGGTACCACCTCTTCGTCTCCGCGGTCTACTTCACGCCCCTGTTCGGGGCGCTGATCTCCGACACGGTGCTGGGCAAGTTCCGGACGATCATCACCCTCTCATTGGTCTACTGCCTCGGCCACTTCGCCCTCGCCCTCGACGACACCCGCCTCGGCCTGGCGATCGGGCTCGGGCTGCTCGCCGTTGGCGCCGGCGGTATCAAGCCGTGCGTCTCGGCCCACGTGGGGGACCAGTTCGGCCGCACCAACCAGCACCTCCTGCCGCGCGTGTTCGGCTGGTTCTACTTCGCCATCAACGCCGGCGCCTTCACCTCCATGATCGCCACGCCGTGGCTGCTGGAGCACCGCGGGCCGCGGGTGGCGTTCGGCGTGCCGGGCCTCCTGATGGTCCTCGCCACCGCCACCTTCTGGGCCGGCCGCCACAAGTTCGTGCACATCCCGCCGGGCGGCCGGCGCTTCGTGCGCGAGGCGTTCAGCGGATCGGGGCTGCGTGCTTTAGGGCGGCTGTGCGTGCTCTACATCTTCGTGGCGATGTTCTGGGCGCTGTTCGACCAGACCGCCTCCGCGTGGGTATTGCAGGCCGAGCACCTCGACCGGATGGTCCTCGGCCACGAGGTCCTCGCTGCCCAGATCCAGGCGGCCAACCCCCTGCTGGTGATGGTGCTGATTCCCCTCTTCTCCTATGTCGTCTACCCGGCCCTCGACCGGCTCTTTCCCGTGACGCCCCTGCGCAAGATCGCGATCGGCCTGTTCGTCACCGCGGCGGCCTTCGCCATCCCCAGCGGGGTGCAGGTGGCGATCGACGCCGGCGCCACCCCGCACATCGCGTGGCAGCTCCTCGCCTACCTGGTGTTGACCTCGGCGGAGGTGATGGTCTCCATCACCTGCCTGGAGTTCTCCTACACCCAGGCACCCCGCACCATGAAGTCGTTCGTCATGGCCTTCTTCATGTTGTCCATCGCCGCGGGCAACCTGTTCACCAGCGTGGTGAACTTCCTGATCGAGGGGCCGGACGGCACCAGCCGCCTCGCCGGCGCCGACTACTACTGGTTTTTCACCGTGCTGATGGCCGCCACGGCGGTGGGCTTCACCTTCGTGGCGCGTTACTACCGCGGCGAGACCTACATCCACGAGGAGGGGTCGGCCGAGGCGGTGGCCGGTTGAAACCGGCCCTACGGGTCGGCGCGAATCATCGGCAGCGGCTGAGCAAGCGGGCCTGACGACTCGTGGCCCTTCGGGCGCGAGGGCGAAGCGGGTAGGATGATCGACCATGGAGCGGATCCTGGTCACCGGGGCCCTCGGGCAGATCGGCAGCGAGCTGGTGCCGGCGCTACGGACACGCTACGGCGCGGACCGCGTGGTGGCCACCGACCTGCGCATGCCGCCCGCCGGCGCACCGGCGGATGATGGCCCCTTCGAGCACCTGGACTGCACCCACCTGCGACAGATCGAGGAGGTGGTGCGCCACCATGAGGTGGGGACCATCTACCATCTCGCGGGGATCCTCTCCGCGGTCGCGGAGGAGCGGCCGCAGGTGGCGTGGCACGTCAACATGGGTGGCCTCTACCGGATGCTGGAGGTGGCGCGGCAGCACCGCTGCGCCCTGTTCTTCCCCAGCTCGATCGGCGCCTTCGGCCCCACCACGCCGCGCTCCGGCACGCCGCAGGACACCGTGCAGCGGCCCACCACGGTCTACGGAGTGGCGAAGGTGGCCGGCGAGCTGCTGTGCGACTACTACGCCCGGCGCTTCTCCGTCGACACCCGCGGCCTGCGCCTGCCCGGCATCATCTCCCACGTCGCGCCGCCCGGCGGCGGCACCACCGACTACGCCGTCGACCTCTTCTACCAGGCCCTGCGCTACCGCCA
Organism: Nitrospirota bacterium; assembly: GCA_050050395.1. GTDB lineage: Bacteria > CG2-30-53-67 > CG2-30-53-67 > CG2-30-70-394 > CG2-30-70-394 > DASWHD01. Next base: position 6,163 of record JASFUG010000094.1, on the reverse strand, counting down.
CTACACCTGCTTCCTCGGACCCGACACCTGTCTCGATATGATGTACATGCCCGACGCGGTGCGGGCGATGATCGAAGTGATGGAGGCAGACCCGGCGCGGCTGGACCACCGTAACGCCTTCAACGTCACTGCCATGAGCTTCACCCCCGCACAGCTCGCAGCCGAGGTGCGCAGCCACCTGCCGGACTTCGTCATCGATTACGACGTTGACCCGGTGCGCCAGGCGATCGCCGACTCGTGGCCCGACTCTCTGGACGACACCGCCGCCCGCAGCGAGTGGGGCTGGGCGCCGGCCTTCGACCTCCCCGCCATGACCCACGACATGCTTGCCAAGCTGCCCGCGAAGATGCCGGGGGTGAGGTAGGGCCATGCCTCTCGACCGCATCGAGCGCCTGCTAGCCGACGAGCTCTCCGCCCTCGACGCGAGCGGCACGCGCAAGGGGCGGGAGGCGGTGATCACCGCGGTGCTGCCGCCGTCAGCGGGTCGTGGCCCGCGCTACCTCCTCGCCGGCGAGGGCGAGCGGCCGTTCCTGCGCATGAACGCGAACGGCTATCTCGGCATGGCCCTGCGCGGGGAGGTCATCGCCGCCGAGGAGGAGGCGGTACGCGCCTTCGGCACCGGGCCCGGGGCGGTGCGCTTCATCAGCGGCACCTACGCACCGCACGTCGAGCTGGAAGGGCGGCTCGCCGCCTTTCACCGGCGGGAGGCGGCCATGGTCTTCAGCTCGGCCTATGCCACGGTGATGGGGATCGTGCCGGCCCTGATCACGCCGGACACGGCGGTGATCAGCGACGCCCTCAACCATAACTGCATCATCAACGCCGTGCGCCTCGCGCGGCCGCGGGAGAAGCACGTCTACGCCCACCTCGACATGGCGGACCTGGAGGCGCGGCTCGCCGCGGCGGCGGCCGCCTGCCGGCGGGCGGTGGTGGTGACCGACGGTATCTTCAGCATGCGCGGCGACCATGCGCCCCTGGGCGAGCTCGTCGCCCTGGCACGCCGGTTCGACAACTGGTTCGCGGACAACGTGGTGGTGGTGGTGGACGACTCCCACGGCGTCGGTGCCTTCGGTAGCACGGGCCGCGGCACCGAGGAGCACACCGGCGCCACCGCCGACCTCCTCGTCGCCACCCTCGGCAAGGCGCTCGGCGTGAATGGCGGCTACGTCGTAGGAAGCCAGCTCACGATCGACTACCTGCGGGAGAAGGCGCCGTTCTACGTCTACTCCAACCCGATTACCCCGGGCGAGGCCGCCGCCGCATGCCGCGCCCTCGACCTCCTGGACTCTCCGGCCGGCCGTTCCCTCCTCGCCCACCTGCGAGAGATGACCGGCCGCTTCCGCGAGGGGTTGGTGACCCTCGGGTACGAGACCTTGCCGGGGGACCACCCGGTGGTACCGCTCCTCGTGCGGGATACGGACCGCACCCACGCCCTCGTCGACCACCTGCGCGCCCAAGGCGTTCTCGCCGCCGGCCTCGCCTACCCGGTGGTGCCAAGGGGCGACGAGGAGATCCGCTTCCAGATCTCCGCCGACCACACCGCGCCGGACATCGACCAAGTCCTCGCCGCCCTCGCCGAGTTCCCCGATCGTCCACGCCCACCGGGAGGTATCCCATGATCCGCGGCGTCCTCCTCGACCTCAGCGGGGTGCTCTATCAGGGAGACCACGCCCTACCCGGCGCCGTGGCGGCCGTGGAGCGCCTGCGGGCCGCCGGCCTGCCCATCCGGTTCATCACCAACGTCACCCGCAAGGGCTCGCACGGGGTCCTGCGGCACCTCGGGGGCATGGGCTTCGAAATCCCCCCGGACGACCTCCTGTCGGCTCCCATCGCCGCCCGGCGCTACCTGGAGCAGCGTGGCCTCCATCCCTACCTCCTGGTCCACCCGGCCCTGGAGGACGAGTTTGCCGACCTGATCAGCGACGCGCCGGATGCGGTGCTGGTCGGCGACGCCGCCGACGGCTTCACCTACGCCGCTCTGAACCGAGCCTTCCGATTGCTCATCGACGGGGCGCCGCTGCTGGCCATGGGGAACAACCGATACTTCCGTGAGGATGACGGCCTGAGCCTCGACATCGGCCCGTTCGTCGCCGCCTTGGAGTACGCCAGCGGCGCCACGGCGACGGTCCTCGGTAAACCGGCACCGGCTTTTTTCCACGCCGCCCTGGAGAGCCTCGACTGCGAGCCGGAGGAGACGGTGATGGTCGGCGACGACGCCCTCGCCGATGTGGACGGCGCCCTCGCCGGGGGATGCCAGGGAATTCTGGTCCAGACCGGAAAGTACCGCCCCGGCGACGAGGAACAGATCACGCGGCCCGGCGCGGTCTTGGTTCCCGATATCGCGGCGGCCGTGGACTGGATCCTGCCGCACAGCTCGCGCGCGGCCCTGTGACACGTCAGCCATGGTCGCATCATCGGCTACGCCGATCCCGACAACGGCGAGGATCGGGGTTGCGGTGGGGCCACCATCTGTGGCCATTTGCGCGGGAGCGCGAGCGTCACGGGTGAGAGACGCCGGTGCGTGGGACCCGCCGAGGGTCCGGTACCCGGCTTGAGCACGGAGAAACGAAATGGACTTGCTGGTCAAGTACGTGGAGCAGGTGCAGTGGGAGACGGTGATGTTCACCGTCCTGCGCATCCTGCTGATCATGATCATCGCGCGGGTGGCCCTGACCGCGGCGAAGATCGCCCTGCGCCGCCTGGAGGCGACGTTGATCGACCGCGGGCAAGAGGAAGGCGAGATTCCCAGCGAGGCGGAGAAGCGGGCGGAGACCCTCGCCCGCCTGCTCCGGCAGGGGATCGTGATCCTGATCTGGCTGGTGGCGGCGCTCGTCGTCCTGCGGGAGATGGGGGTCGAGATCGGCCCGATCCTGGCGAGCGCAGGGGTCGCCGGCCTGGCCATCGGCTTCGGTGCCCAGAACCTGGTGCGCGACGTGATCTCCGGGTTCTTCATGATCCTCGAGAATCAGGTTCGCGTCGGGGACGTTGCCGTGGTCAACGGCACCGGCGGACTGGTGGAGAGGGTGAACTTCCGGACCATCGTGCTGCGCGACCTGTCGGGTATCGTGCACGTCTTTCCCAACGGCACCATCAGCACCATGGCCAATCTCACCCGTGAGTGGTCGGCCTACGTGTTCGACATCGGCGTGGCGTACAAGGAGGACGTCGATCGGGTGATGGAGATCATGCGCGAGGTCGGGCGCGAGCTGCGTGCCGATGCGGTCTTCGGCCCGCTGATGGTCGCCGACGTGGAGGTCTTCGGGGTGGACGCATTCGGAGACTCGGCCGTGATGATCAAGGGGCGACTGCGCACCAAACCGATCAAGCAGTGGGACGTGGGACGCGAGTACCGCCGGCGCCTGAAGAAGGCCTTCGATGCCCAGGGAATCGAGATCCCGTTCCCCCACCGTTCGATCTATTTCGGCGAGGCAAGCAAGCCGATCCTTGCCCAGCTTGCCGAGGGGGCCGCCGATCGCGTCACGTGACGCGTAACCCACCCCACCCAACGGACGGGTGTGCCCGTTTTCACCCCCGTCGCGGTCCGCGTCACATGCCGAGGTTGGATGTGACGTTCACCGTGAGTAGGCCTCCCGATCCCGCGCCATGGATCGGCGGTAAGACGCCACGGTAATAGCGCGCTTTGAGATACTTCAGATGTTCGTCGAGCGCATCTCCCTCGGACCCGAAACTCCGTTTGATCGCCCGGATCTTGTCCGCGATGTTCTGCACATAGCGAGTGGCGCTCTTGCTGCGATAGTTGTATCCCGCGTTGTACGAGCGGACCATCTTTCGCCAGTTTCCGCGATGGACCTTCTTCCAGAAGAGCAGTTCCCGCACCGCCATCGAGGCCGCAAAATCGAAGTCACTCAACAACTTCGCCGCAATGACATTGCGGTTGTACGCAGTGTCCTTCACGCCCGCGCGGCTCATCACCGTGTCCATCTTCCCGTGGAACGGCCCGAAGGAGGGGTCCGTGATGTTGACCGGCACCGACCCCACGTGGGACTCCTGCCAGGCGATGGCGGCGAGGGTGTATCCCAGGTCATGCGGGGCACCGTAAGCGATCGCCCGCATGAGCACCTGGTGCTGCGTCTCGCTCATCTGGCGTAGCTCGTGATCGAGCCCCGCCCACGCCGGTGCGGCGAGCGCGACACTAACAAACGTCAGGGTAGCTGTGATCCTTCCCTTCATCGTTCCGGCAGTCTCTTTGAGCGTCTCCATCCGTCCACCTCCAGCGCGGACCGACCTGTGATCCGGAGGCTCGCGTCGTTTGATTCAGGGACAACTGCAAGATCTCTGCCATTGATCGATCCGGGCGGCGTACTTGATCTCTTTTATGCTTTAGAGCGCCTGAAAAACCAAAAGGTTGCGCGCGCGAGATCGGTTTTCTTCCGCGCGCATCAGAAATTCCCTGAATTCCTGCAAAATTAGCGCCCCGGTACGACGGGGTCTCAACATGAAACGGTTGTCCTGACCCTTGTGTCTGGGCCCGATTCTTTCTCCGCGGCTCTATCCAGCCGCCTCCGGGCCGACGCTGCTTGGGCGGCCCCATCCGACGTCGGAACGCGCCCCAGGCGCTCCACTGCCTCACAGTCGACGTGGAGCCGACCCGGTCCGTCTCGCCTGTACCGCTACCGAACGTCGGGCGCGACACCGGCTACGGCGCCACGCCGCGGGCGTCCGTCTTCGACCCGCCGCTTGCCGCGCGGGCGATGATCTCTCGTCGGGTCTCCACCAGCGCCGCGCGCAGGCCGTCGGCTACCCCCTCCGCGGCCAGGGCCGTGTCGATCTCCGCCAGCGCCGCGGTGAGGTCCCCCGCCTCCGCGAGCACCTGGGCGAGGTTGTTGCGCGCGATCACCAGCCCAGGCTGATCGGCGAGGAGCGCGCGATACGCCGTCTCCGCCTCGCTCCACTCACCCAGGGCGAAGGCGCTGTTGCCCAGGCCGAGCCGCGCGACCGGGTCACCCGGCCACTGCCCCAGGGCCGCCCGATACGCGGCCCGCGCCGCTTCGGCCTGGCCGGCGGCCTCCAACGCGGCGGCCGCCTTCAGATAAGTCCGCCGGTCGACCTGGGCAGGCATTTGCCCGGGCCGGAGCACCACCACTCCCCAGAAGCTCCCCGCCTGCCAGCTACGAACGAATTTCCGTGCGGGAACGACCAGTCGCTCCTTGCGGCCGGAGCGCAGGACGACACGGTCGGGCTCGCTGAGCGCCCCGACCACCACCGCGTAGTGCCACACCGGCCACCTCTCCCAGCCGACGTTCTGCAACACCAGCACCGGACGCCCGCCACGGAGCTCGGCCAGTAGACCCGACATCCCACCCGAGATCTCGTAAGGCAGACGGCCGTGGCGGCGGCTGGCTGCCAGGAGCTCCATCTGGAGGCTGCCACGTCGACCGGGGAGAAACACCTGGGGGCGCAGGTCGGCCGGCGTCACCGGCAGCCCCGACGCCGCGAGGACCGTGGCCAGCGCCGCAGGACCGCACTGGAAACCTTCCTGGGGGAAGAACGGCGTCGTCGATAGCTCGACCGACGCCCCCTCGATCACCGCGACGGGAGGCGGACATGGCTTCGCCGTCGGCCCGGCACAGCCGATCGCCGCGATGGCGACTCCGAGCGCCGTCGCGAGACACCGGCGCTTGATCGCTGCGGGCGTCCGCGCGTTCACGAAACGGTATGGTGACGCGCTGTCATCGGCAGGCCGCCACCCGACGCGTCCGCAGCCGGGTGACGGCCAGCGACGCCGGTTACAGACGGGTGAAGACGTTGGTGACGCCGAGCACCTCGAGGACGATCAACACCACCAGGATCACCCCCAGCAGCTCGAGCAATACCCCGCCGGCGGGCAGGGCGGTCAACCGATCGTCGAGCTGCTGCAGCTCGGCGGGGCTCAGGGCGGCCAGCCGCAACTCGATCTCGCTCGGTGCCACGCCCAGCGAGAGGAACTCCGCACGCACGTCGGCCCGGGCCAACGTCGCTGCAACGGTCGCGGGAAACCGCCCCGTCTCCTGGAGCTCGATCAGCCGGTCGGTGGGGATGACGGCGGCCCGCGCCAGGGTTGGCATACCCATCCACAGCAGGCTGACGATCAAGACCAATGCGACGGACTTCATTCCGGGGGAGAGCGACATCGGGGAATCCTCCTTGAGTACGGGACGGTACC
>JASFUG010000093.1:0-9770 GCA_050050395.1 Nitrospirota bacterium | reverse complement strand
GGTCGATTCCTGCGGTGGTCGGTGCAGAAAACGCCTGTTGTGCCTGCAGCTCCACCTCCGCCCGGGCGTCCGGCGTGCGTGGCTTCAAGGCGACGGCAGAAAACCTGGCATTGCGGAGAAAATAGTCTCGCACCTCCGCGGCAAATTGCGGCGGCACCCCGTCCGGCAATGGCTTGAGGAAGGCCGCGTCCGTGAACACCACAGGCTTGGTGGCTGGGTCCGTCTTGGCCCGCTCGCACGCCTGGGCCGCACAGCGCACGAGCGCCGGCGCTCCTCCGCCAGCCGGCGGCTCTGCTCCTCTTTCAGCAGCGCAGTGACCGCTTGTAGCTCGGGACTGGACTGCTGGTGTACGCCGCGTTGAGCCAGCCGCTCGGCACTCACGAATGAGGCACAGAACAGCCGATCGAACCGTTGAGCATCGCGTTCCGCCGGGCTCAGGGTGCGCAAGAAGAAGTCGTACAGCTCGCAGAACCGCTTGACGTTATCGTAGTCGGGACGGACGTTGTAGGCGTCGAAGAAGTGCTGCATGAGGCGGCCGACGCCGTCGTCGTTCCTCCGCCGGAACAGGCCAAAGCACTCGATTGCTGCGGAGGTGTTTGCCATGGCAAGGAGCTTTCGGGAGGCGGCGTTGAATCGCCTTGTCTACCCCCTTTCCAGCCATCGTCCCCTCGCCATATCGGACGTCCCACGTGTGGCACGACCGGGCAACCGCTGAACCGGGCGCCGGCCGGAAACAAGCACACAAAGAAAACGGGCTGTCCCGACGAGTCGGGACAGCCCGTGAGGCCACGCGATTCCTAGCGGCCTAGGACTAGGCGAGGCGCGTCACATTCTCCGCGGCCGGGCCCTTCTGGCCTTCGACCACGTCGAACTCCACCTGGTCACCCTCGTTCAGGCTCCGGAATCCGTCCGCCTGGATGGCTGTGTGGTGGACGAAGCAATCCTTGCCCTCGCCCTCCGGCGTGATGAAGCCGAAGCCCTTCTGATCGTTGAACCACTTCACTGTTCCTCGGGTACGCATCTTCCTGCTCCTTGGTTCGTCATCGTCGGAGTTCGGATGATCCGCACCTACCGACTGGCTGACACGCGCGGACTCACCCCCGCGCTGGGTTCGGTGGCCACAACGCCACTCGGGACAGTAGGGCCGCCCTTCGAGGAGGCGATCCCGTTTCTGGATGCTTGCTCACAACGTGTTCTTCTCGAGCCGTCATCGAGTGGCGAAAGCGTCGTCGAAGGCGTTTCCCTGGTCAAGCACAACCTCCCCGCCGGTCGGCGTTGCGACCCATCCTTCCATTCAATCGCGACGGACGACCCGAAAACCGATCTCGTGGAGCCCGTTCGGGTGATCGATCCGCAGCGGCGCCGCCACCGGCCATATCCACGTGGGGCCGGCGAACAGACGCCGCATCGCGGCCACCTCGCAGTGAAACGGCGGGCCACCCTCGCGACCGGTCTGCATGAAGTGGGCGAAGACGCTCCCACCGGGCCGCAGCCAGCGCTGCACCTGGTCGACGTAGGTCGGCCAGGTGGCCGGGTCCAGGGCACACAGGCAGGTCTGCTCGTAGACCGCGTCGAATGGCTCCGGCGCCTGCCAGTGAAGGAGATCCGCCTCCACCACCCGCGCCTCCGAGCCTACCCGGGCGAGCAGATCCCGCAGGTGGCACACGGCGGAGGGAGCGATGTCGACGGCGGTGACCTCGAATCCGCGGCCCGCCAGGACCGCCACCTCGTAACCGCGTCCGCATCCCGGCACCAGCACCCGGCACGGTTGGCCGTTCCCGTTACCGAACCAGTGGTCCAGGGCCGGGCTCACGCCGCCGCGATCCCAGCCGGTCTCGCCCCGCTGATAGTGCGACTCCCACTGAGTGCGCCGTCGTGCCGTCTCTTCCATGGCGGACCACTACTACAGACCTCGGCACCAAACCACCGCGATCACGGGGCGTACCTTCCCGACGGCGGACGATCCCATTTTTCAGCCGCGAATAAACGCAGAGGGACGCTGATCGTGGCCAGGTTGCTGTCTTTCGTAGGTCGATGCAGCGGGCGCCCCGTAGGGTGCGCCAAGCGCAGCGCGGCGCACCGCAAGCGTGGCGATCGAAGACGGGGTATTCGGTGTGCCTCGCTTTTGCTCGGTACACCCTACGGTTTGTATACCGTTCATTTCCTCACCAGCCGGCCTTTCTACAGACCGAGCCGACCGTTGCACTCGAGCGATCCGCAGACAAGCATTCGCGTCCATTCGCGTGCATACCCGGCTACCTCACCTCGGACGAGGCGGCCCTACAGCCCGAGGACCTTCAGCACCCCATCCATGGTCGCCGGGGCCTTGCTCGGCTGGGGGGCGTGCTTGATGGCGGTGTCTGGATCCTTCAGGCCGTGGCCGGTGAGTGTGCAGACCACGGTGGCGCCGGTGTGCACCAGGCCCTCGGCGGCCGCCTTGGTGAGCCCAGCGACACTTGCCCCCGACGCAGGCTCGCAGAACACCCCTTCGAGGGCTGCTATCCGCCCCTGCGCCTGCAGGATCTCCGCGTCGGTCACCATATCGATCTTGCCGCCCGACTCGTCACGCGCCGCCTCGGCGAGCTTCCACGACGCCGGATTGCCGATGCGGATCGCGGTAGCGACCGTTTCCGGATGGGGTACCGGATGACCCAGGACGATCGGCGCGGCGCCAGCCGCCTGGTAGCCCATCATCATCGGCCGGCAGTCGATCCGGCCGTCACCCATGTACGCCTTGTAGCCGGCCCAGTACGCGGTGATGTTGCCGGCGTTTCCCACCGGCAGGAAATGGTAATCGGGCGCCTTGCCCCCGAGCTGATCGCACACCTCGAAGGCCGCAGACATCTGCCCCTCGATGCGGTAGGGGTTGATCGAGTTCACCAGCGTGATCGGGTGCTGTTCCGCCAGGGTGCGCACGATGGTGAGGGCCTCGTCGAAGTTGCCGGCGATCTGCACCACCTCGGCGCCGTGGATCATCGCCTGGGCGAGCTTGCCGAGGGCGATCTTGCCCTCGGGAATGAGCACCACGGCACGCATCCCGGCGTGGGCGGCGTAGGCCGCGGCGCTCGCCGAGGTGTTGCCGGTGGAGGCGCAGATCACCGCCTCGGAGCCCGCCTCCCGCGCCTTGGAGACCGCCATGGTCATCCCGCGGTCCTTGAAGGAACCGGTGGGGTTTGCACCGTCGAACTTCAAGTAGAGGTTGACATCGGCACCGATCGCCGCCGCGAGCCGCGGCGCCTCGATCAGGGGTGTGTTGCCCTCTTGCAGGGAGACGACCGGCGTGTCGTCCGTGACCGAGAGGAACTTGCCAAAGGCGGCGATGACTCCAGGCCAGGGGACGGTAGGGGCGATGGGCATGGGGGATCCGTAAGGAGAGAAGGACGAGAACGGCAGATGATGGGACACGGGGCGGCACCCTGGCCACCCCCTGTCCGCCGGCAGCTGACGCGGAAAGGGCCCCTCAGCCTCACGACCTCACGAGCCACGCATCGGCCATGATGCACTCGTGATCTGGATCACGAGTCACTCCGCTTCCCTTTCACACACGCAAGGGTGCGGGCCTACTCCAGCTTGTATTGCTTGAGACGCCGGTACAGGGTGCGTTCGCTCATCCCCAGGGCCTCGGCCACCCGCCGCCGGTGGCCGTGGTAGCGGTGGAGGAGCTCCCGTATGTAGCTTCGCTCCGCATCAGGGCTGGGCACCGGGTCTCCAGCCGCCGCCTGCGAGAACGGCTCCTCCTCTGGCGCCGGCTCGGAGAAACCCTTCCATGTGTCGAACTGCGCCACTGCCCGGCGCACATCCTTGGCATCAACATGACCATCGTCCGCGCTGGTCGCGGCAACATGCAGCAGGTTGCTCAACTCGCGGACGTTCCCCGGGTAGTCATAGGCCTGCAGAACGGCAAGGGCCGAGGCGCTCAGGGTAGGAGACGGCTCACCATGCTGCGGTTGGTGACGGCGACGAAGGATCTCCTCCGCGAGCAGCGGCACGTCTTCCAGGCGTTCGCGCAGCGGCGGCATCTGGATCGTGAAGCAGGCGATTCGATAATAGAGATCCCGGCGAAAGGCGCCGGCCTGAACGCTGGCCCACAAGGAACGGTTGGTTGCACACACCACTCGCACATCGACCTTCATCGTGTCCTCTGCCCCGACCCGCCGAAATTCGCGGGTCTCCAGGACCCGCAGCAGCTTCGCCTGGCAGGAAAGGGGCATCTCACCGATCTCGTCCAGGAAGATCGTTCCGCCATGTGCCAGCTCGAACAGCCCGCGGCGGGTCGTTTGCGCATCGGTGAAGGAGCCCCGCTCATGGCCGAAGACCTCGCTCTCGAAAAGGCCGTCGGACAGCACGGTGCAGTCGAGGCAGGTGAAGGGGCGGTTGCGTCGCTCGGATTGCTGGTGGATGAAGGCGGCCGCCAGCTCCTTGCCGGTACCGGTCTCCCCCTGGAGGAGCACCGGGCTGGCGGTCCGTGCAGCCGATCCAAGGCGTTCGATCATGGCGACGTAGGCCGGCGCCCGGCCGACCATCCTGGGGCCACGGCGAGCCTCCTTGGCCGCCGGTTCCTGGGCAGCGACCTCGCACACTCCCTCGCCGAGGTAGATCTCCCCGTTCGCCGAGAGGATGCGGTGACCGGTCACGCGCACCCAGCGCGGATGGCCGCCGCCATCGAAGTGGGTGTGGAGGCACTCGTGTAGCTGCTGGCCGTCGAAGACCAGCTGGTGGGGACACTCCTCCCCATGGTCGCAGCATGGCGTGGAGTGATGGTGGGTGACCTGGTAGCAACGCCGGCCGATCACCTCCTCGGCCGTCACCTGGTAGGCCAGCTCGTAGGCGCGGTTCACGCCGACGATCCGATAGTCCTCGTCGATGACCGCGAACGGACGATCGTGCGTCGCAATCCAGCTCGCGATTTCTCTTTCGGCCGGCACGGTGTTCCCTCGCACTCGGTGGACAGTAGCCCCGCCGTCACACTCGGTTGCCTTTAGCGTAGCTCACCTTGCCGTATATAACCAAGTTGGAAGGATATGGCATAAATCTATGCCACGGCCTCTGCCATTCCTGACAAATCGGCGGAGCTTCGTGGCAGAAAATTTATCCATCCCTGCCGCCCCTGCCTGGAAGCGCAACGTCTTAGTTGACGGGAGCACTTCTGCCGTGGGTGGCACGGCTGTTGCTGTGTTCCCTGCAACGAACAACGAACGCAGAGGGGCGCTCCCGACAGTCAATCCACCGGACAGGCCGCTTGCCTGTCGTACTTCACCAGGGGGTCATCATGGCTCGTATCGTCATTCTCGGTGCCGGGGTCGCCGGCCACACCGCCGCATCGTTCGCCAAGAAGTGGCTGCGCAAGGAGCACGACGTCACCGTCGTCAGCCCCAACAGCAAGTACAACTGGATTCCGTCCAACATCTGGGTCGGCGTGGGCAAGATGGCCCCGGAGAAGGTGGTCACCCCGCTGCGCCCGATCTACGACAAAGCGGGGATCGACTTCCGCCAGGCAAAGGCCACGGCCATCCACCCGGAGGGTGACGAGGTCGAGGGGCGACCGTACGTCGACGTGGAATACACGGAGCGCGCGAGAGCGGGTGTGAAGGAGCGCATCCCCTACGACTTCCTGATCAACGCCACCGGCCCGAAGCTCAAGTTCGAGGCGACGGAGGGGCTGGGACCGGACAAGTACACCCACTCGGTGTGTACCTACCAGCATGCCAAAGCGACGGCAGATGCCCTCGGCGAATCGATCGAACGCATGCGGCGAGGTGAGCGGCAAATCTTCCTCGTCGGCACCGGTCACGGCATGTGTACCTGTCAGGGGGCGGCCTTCGAGTATCTCTTCAATCTCGAACACGTGTTGCGCCAGGAGGGCGTGCGCGACAAGGCCCAGCTGCACTGGCTGTCCAACGAGTATGAGATGGGCGACTTCGGCGTCGGGGGCATCCACATCCGCCACGGAGGCTACATCTCGAACAGCAAGATGCTCACCGAGTCGCTGATGACCGAACGTGGCATCGTCTGGCACATGCGCGCGCACACGAAGGCGGTGGAGCCGGGCCTCGCCCACTACGAGACCCTCGACGGAAAGGAGCGCGAACAGCGGTTCGACTTCGCCATGCTCATCCCGCCCTTCTCCGGCGTCGGCCTGCAGGCATACGACCACAAGGGCGAGGACATCACCAACCGTGTCTTCAACCCCGGCGGATTCATGCTCGTGGACGGCGACTACACCCCACGCTCGTACGAGGAGTGGTCGGCGCGCGACTGGCCGAAGACCTACCAGAGCCCGCTCTACCCGAACATCTACGCCGCCGGCATTGCCTTCGCTCCGCCCCACCCGATGTCCAAACCGATGAAGAGCCCGAATGGCACGCCGATCTTCCCCACCCCGCCGCGGACCGGCATGCCGTCGGCGACGATTGCCAAGGCCGTGACCGGCTCCATCGTCGACAGCATCAATCATGGCACAATGGAGCCGACCCATACGGCGTCGATGGCAGAGATGGGGGCGGCGTGCGTGGCATCGGCCGGCTGCGGCCCGCTGTGCGGTACGGCGGCCGCGATGGCGATTTACCCCGTCGTACCGGACTTCGAACGCTATCCGCGCTATGGCCGCGATCTCGACCTTAGCTTTGCCGAGATCGGCCTGGCAGCGCACTGGATCAAGTACGTCCTGCATCGGATGTTCCTCTACAAGGCGCGCCTGAAGGTCGGCTGGCGCCTCATCCCGGAGTAGGCGGCGCGCACAGATCGTTTCCCCACCCAGCATCGCTGCGCACGCAACTGGCGAAGCGATGCCTCTGACCCACGAGGAGAGCACGATGGCACCCACCACCACCAACCAGAGACCATACGAGCAGGCGTACTTCCCGATGGTTCCCACCAGCTCCGTCCTGCATTGGCGTAAGAACGTCGTGTGGCAGGCGTGGCGTTTCGTGATGATCAACCTGAAGATGATGCGGGTGGTCCGCCGCAGCCACCATTGACCGCCGTGTAGCGACGACGGCCGTTGGAAAAACGAGTGGTCGTTCCGTCACGGCCACGGGCTGGCCGCTGAACAGGGCGGGCCTGCACCGCAGGCCCGCCGCCTTAACCCGCATTTCTCACCACGGATCGTCGCGAGGCCGTGCAAACGGCCGTACATCCTGGCTGGCCCGCAAGTCCGAGCCCGCAGGCAGGCTTGCGGCCTGTTGAGGACTCGGACGAGGACACGGCCAGGAGATGCGGGTGGTTGCGTGACCGCAGTAGATGCGTGGTGAGAATGCGGGTTAATCCTCGACGCGGATGACCACGGCCGGCCCGGCCGTGACGCCGAGCTCCTCGATCTCCACCAGGGCACGGCGCAGGTTACCCTCCACCGCGTCGTGGGTGAGGATCACCAGGGGGACCGTGCCGCCGTGGTGGCGACCGTGCTGGCGGACCTGGTCGATGGAGATGCCGTGGTTGCCCAGCGCCCCGGAGATCTTGGACAAAACGCCAGGCCGATCCTCCGAGTCGAAGCGGATGTAGAACGGCGTCTCCACCTCTGCGATCGGTAGTAGTGGACGGGGGGCCAGGGTACGGTGACTGCACGGATGCGCACGATGCGCGCCGCCGTCGCTCAGTCTCTCGGCGATCTCCGCGATGTCTGCCACCACGGCGCTCGCGGTGGGCAGGGCGCCGGCACCGGGTCCGTAATAGAGGGTCTCGCCCACCGCGTCGCCACGCACCACCACTGCGTTAAACACGCCCACGACTTTCGCCAGGAGCGCGTCCGCCGGGAGCATGGTGGGATGGACACGTACGTCGACGCTCTCCCCTGCCCGCTTGACCACGGCCAGGAGCTTCACCACGTAGCCGAGCTGACGAGCGAACTGCGTGTCGATGGCCCCCAGCTTGGCGATCCCCTCCACCGGGATGGATGCAAAGTCGATCGGGGTATCGAACGCGAGGCGCGCGAGGATCGCCGCCTTGTGCGCCGCGTCGATCCCCTCGATGTCGATGGTCGGGTCCGCCTCGGCGTAACCCAGGGCCATCGCCTCCTTGAGCACCGCGTCGAAATCGGCGCCGGTGGAATCCATCTCGGTGAGAATGTAGTTACAGGTCCCGTTGACGATCCCGTACACCGCCTCCACCCGGTTCGCCACCAGACCTTCGGTGAGGGCCTTGATGATCGGGATGCCACCGCCCACCGCCGCCTCGAATCGCAGGGCTACCGCGTGGTCCATGGCGAGGGCGAACAGCTCCTCGCCGTGGCGGGCCAGGAGCGCCTTGTTCGCGGTCACCACCGGCTTGCCGGCGGTCAACGCCTCCCGCACCAGATCCAGGGCGAGAGTTGTGCCGCCGATGAGCTCCACGACGATGTCGACCTGCGGGTGGTGGATCACCGCCGCGGGATCGGTGCCGAGGGCGACCCGCGACAGGTCGATGCCCCGGTCGCGGTGCGGGTCCAGATCGGCGGCCGCCACGACGCGCAGCTCGACGCCGAGGCGCTCGGCCAGCAGCTCCCGGTTCTTCAGCAGCACCGTGGCCGTCCCGGTCCCGATGGTGCCGAGGCCGAGGATGCCTATGCCGATCTGCTTGTTGGAGCTACCAGCCATTGCCGTACCGTCGACAGCGTCCCAGACGATGCTGCCTTTTCGTCGCGAGGGACTAGGGGTTGGGGACTAGGGGCTAGGGATGGATGGCCGCTCGCGCGGCCAATGATTGGGTTGAGGATCGCGCACGCGGCATCGGTAGTTTTCCAGACGGCCAAAAGAAAAGATTCGCCGGCCCGAAGGGACGGCACCACCCCTAGCCCCTAAACCCTAGTCCCTAGCCCCTCTAAAAGAGCTTCTTCAGCCCCTGGATCGCCTGGCGGGTGCGGTGCTCGTTCTCCACCAGGGAGAACCGCACGAATCCCTCGCCGCCACGGCCGAATCCCAGCCCCGGTGACACCGCCACCTTGCACCGCTGCACCAGCATCTCGGCGAACTTCACCGATCCCATCTCACGGTAGGGCTCGGGGATCTCTGACCAGACGAACATGGTCGCCTTGGGCGGCTCCACCGGCCAGCCGATCCGGTTCAACCCCCCGCACAAGATGTCGCGTCGCGTCTGGTACAGGTCGCGGATCTTCGGCGGCTCGTCGTCGCACTCGTTGAGGGCGATGATCGCGGCGATCTGGATCGGCTGGAACATGCCGTAGTCGAGATAGCTCTTGATACGCCGCAGGGCGCCGACAATCTCCGGATTGCCGACACAGAAGCCGACCCGCCAGCCGGGCATGTTGTACGACTTGGACATCGACATGAACTCGACACCGATCTCCTTGGCGCCCGGCACCTGGAGGAGGCTCGGGGCCTTGTAGCCGTCGAAGCACAGGTCGGCATAGGCCAGGTCGTGGATCACCAGGATCCGGTGCTGCCGGGCGAACTCCACCACCCGTTCGAAGAACTCCAGCTCCACCACCTCGGTGGTGGGGTTGGCCGGAAAGCACAGCATCATGGTGCGCGGCCGCGGGTCGTGCTGCTCGAACACCCGCAGCAGGCAGTCGAAGAAGTCGCACCCCGGCTGCTGGGGCACGTGGGCCACGGTGCCGCCGGCGATGATGATGGCGTAGCTGTGGATCGGGTACGTGGGGTCCGGCACCAGCACCGTGTCTCCGGGACCAATCAAGGCGAGGACCAGGTGGGAGATGCCCTCCTTCGCCCCCATGGTGGCGATCGCCTCGCTCTCCGGGTCGAGCGCCACCCCGTAGCGCCGTTCGTACCACTTGCAGATCGCGCGGCGCAGGTTCGGGATGCCGGCGCTCGCCGAGT
>JASFUG010000092.1:0-9813 GCA_050050395.1 Nitrospirota bacterium | reverse complement strand
CGCTCCATACGGGCTGATGGAGGGCGAGGAGCCCTCCATCCACGGGGGTGAAGCCGCCCGGACATGTGCCGGGCGGCGAGGGGGGCGCGTGGCGTCCCCGTCCATATCAGGGCCAATTACGCGGGCAGGCCGCTGCTCCTCGCCGCGATGGGGCTCAGAACGGCTGCTTGAGGCTGAAATACAGATTCGTATTCACCCCGTCGTCCGGGTGGTAGCCGCGGGCGAAATCGAGACGCACGACTCCCTGGACCAGCCGGGCGATGTAGATGCGCAGACCCAGCCCAGCGCCCACCGCCACCCTGCCAGGCTCGACGAGCTCGGAGGCGTCACCCGCGGTCCCGGCATCGACGAAGGCGGCGCCGCCGAGCCAGTTCCATGCCCGTGGGCTGCGGTACTCCAGGTTGCCCGACCACATGCCTTTTCCGGAGAGAGAGTCACTCTCGATCCCACGGACGGATCGACCACCGCCTATCTCGAAGCCGACGTCGCTCGCGTCAGGCCCAAGCGTGTAACCTGCCCGTGCGCGGGCGGTCACGTTCTGCTGGCCGATCTTCCAGTACCACTGGTAGCCCATGTCCAGCTCCAAGGCATCGGCGTTGCTGCCGAGCATGACGGTGAACAGCTCCACGGTGTAGTCCCAGCGGTGGCCTTCAAACGTGTAGATGAAGTCGTCCACCGAGTCCAACGAGTGGACGAAACGCACGCTATTCACCCACTGCGTATCGTCATTGCCCAGGGCGTCCGTCTCGGTGACATAGTTCAGGGTGATGCCGCCGCCCGTGCGCCGCCGGCTGGTTCCCTCACGCCTGAAATGTTTGACATCCAAGTCGAGCTCGATACTGGTGGCCTCGCCGTCGTCGGTGGTGGTGAGTTTGGTGCTCTCTGCCGCCTCGCCATCGGTTGCCCAGCCGAGCCCGATGCTCAGGTCGAACGGCGAGTCGCGAAACTCACGGATGTCGAGATCAATGGAGGCGGAGTCGCCTCGATCGCTACTGCCGTCGGTGCCGAAGGCGTGCTTGACCTTCACCCGCAGGAGCTCGTCTGCGCCGCGGAAGTTGTAGTCGGTATAGTTGATCCCAGCCTTGACGTTGCCTTCGTCGGTGATGTCGAGCTCCGGCAGCGGCAGGATCGACCACTTCTCTTTTACCCGTACCGTCAGCCGCAGCCGGTCGGTCCCGGGAATCGGCACGACCTGTCCCGTGACGCGGTAGTAGAGACCCAGGTTGCGAATGCGCTGCAGCGATGCCTGAAACTGCTCCTCGTCGTAGCGATCTCCCACCTGCAACAGCATCTCGCGTGCCAGTACCTTGGTCTTGGTGCGATGGTTGCCTTGGTACTGGATCATGCCGACTATTCCGGACGGTGCTACCTCATCCTCTCCGGTGGCCGCGACCGCCGTCCCCGCGGTGATCCACAACACGACGATGACGAGTAGGGTGCGCATGTCGGATATGGATCCGGTAGGGCATCGAGCGAATGTCACGCCCGCCGGGAGAATGGTCGCTGGGACACGTTCGTGCCTCCGGAGTAGTTGCGTCGGTGGCGCCGGCCGCCGGACCGAACCGCCGGCGCTTGATGCGCTTCTTCGGCAACCTTAGCTACCTTATCGATCCGCGTCAGGACGCCCAGTTGAACGCTCCCCGTCCTTCGTCGATCCTGGATATCCCTGCACCGATCGCACGGCCATCGGCTCTCGATCTCAATAGACCAGGCCCGGGTAACGCGCCGATTCTGTTTACCGTCTCTGGTGGTCCAAATGCTTCACCTCGGTGAGATTGAATACGCGAACTGCCTCCCTATCCAGGAGCCATTTCGCGCGCGTTGGGGGCAGGACTACCGGTTCACCACCGGTGAGCCGCGCGCCATCAATCGCCTTCTGCGTGCCGGAGCGATCGCCTGCGCGCCTGCCTCGTCGATCGAGTACGCGCGTTTCCCCGAGCGGTATTGGATCCTTCCTGGGCTGTCCATTGGCGCCGACGGTCCGGCGAGGAGCGTCGTGTTGGTGACACCGGTGGACGTCGCACGCCTGGACGATCGGGAGGTCTTTCTCACCCCGGCCTCCGCCACGTCCGTGGTGCTGCTCAAGATCCTCCTGGAACACTTCGCCGGGGTCCATCCGCGCTACGTGGAAGGCGTCCCGGAGGACGTGCGGCAGCCGCACCTGCTGATCGGCGATCGCGCCATGGACCTCGTGCATGCCCCGCCCGACGGTGTCGAGGTGCTGGATCTCGGCCAATGGTGGACGGCGGTCACAGGCTTGCCCATGGTCTTCGCGCTGTGGCTTTTGCGGCGCGACATGGTAGACCACCGTCGGGAAGAGTGTGCCCGGCTCGCAGCGCGCCTCACCCAGATCGGCGCGGAGATCGACGACCGGCGGCTGGCCGCGCTGGCTGCCGATTTCGCCTGCCCCAGGATCTCCGCCGAGCGTCTCCTTACCTACTGGCGCGCGCTCTCTTACGAGCTGGGCGACCGGCACCTAGAGGGCTTGGCGCGTTTCTTCGAGCTGGCCGTCGCGGTCGGGACGATCGCCGACGTGCCGTCCCTGGAGCTGTGTCAGCCGCCCGTCGGCGCGGCGAGGGGGGCGTAGAGCTCCGGCTGCCGATCGGCGAGGAAACGGGTAATCCGGCGCGCCTCGTCGACCTGGTCGGTGTCGATCGTCGCCATCACGATCGCTTCGCTCGGTCCGGCGGGCTCGGCCACCAGCTCGCCGAAGGGATCGACGCAGAACGACTGACCGTAGAACTCCATGGTCCCTTCGCTCCCCGCGCGGTTGAGGCGGAAGACGTAGAGGTTGTTGCACAGGGCGTGGCTACACAGCAGGGCGCGCCACCGTTGCTGGGAGTCGAAGGCGGCGGCGGTGGGCGCGAAGATGAGCTGTGCGCCGGCGAGGGCGAGGATGCGTGCACCTTCCGGGAAATAGTTGTCCCAGCAGATCTGCACTCCGAGCCGCAGCCCAGCCAGGTCGAAGACCGGCAACGGGCCGGTGCCGGGACTGAAATACGCCTTCTCACGGTAGCCGTCGAGGTCGGGCAGGTAGCGTTTCCGATAGGTCCCGATCAGCTCCCCGTCCTGCCCGATAACGAAGGCCGAGTTGAACCACTCGTCGCGATCGCCCTGCGGCCGCTCCGGCATGGGCGCTACCAGGTGGATGCCATGGGCCTGTGCGCACTCCCGCAACCGCTGCAAAGCGTCTTCGTGACTCCGGAGCGGCACGCCCCCATTCACCTTCGCGGGAAACCACGGCGTAGTGCAGAGCTGCGGCAACAGGACGATCGTGGCGCCGCGAGTCGCCGCGATCTGTGCCAGCTGCACTACGTGTTTGAGGTTGCGCTCTGGATCGTCGGTGGCCACCGACTGGATGCCGGCCAGGGTGTATTGCATGGAGGCGCTCCCGGGGCTGCGGGACGTCGTGCCGCGAAGTGGCGGCATCTTTGCCGTTGAGCACCCGAGAAGCCAAGGGGTGCTCGCGGCGAATCTTGCCTACGTTACTAGTCGCCGTGCCACGTGTGACCCGTTTTCGGGCACCACACTCTACGCCCCGGACGCCATGCGGGCGCCGTGGCACTTCTTGTACTTCTTGCCGCTGCCGCATGGGCAGGGCTCGTTGCGGCCGACCTTGTCGGCCGCCTCCTTGCGTACCGGCTGGCGGCCCTCGCTCTCCTCGCCTCGTGAGTACTTGAGGTTGCGGGGCCCCTGGGGGCGAGGCACCCGTACGCCCACCGGCACACCGGCGTCGTCGGCCGCTGCGCGCCTTTGCGGGGCGCGCTCGCTGTCCGGCGTGCCGCCCGCTTCGCCTGGGAGACCGGGACGGGGCGCTTCGGACGGGGGCTCCTGGATGCGGATCTGGAGGTGGAAGAGGGTGCGGATCACCTCCTCCTTGATCCGATCGCTCATCGCCCGAAAGAGCTTGAAGCCCTCCTTCTTGTACTCGATGAGCGGGTTGCGCTGGCCGTAGCCTCGCAGGCCGATGCCCTCCTTCACATGGTCCATGATCAGGAGGTGGTCCTTCCAGAAGCCGTCCAGGTACTGGAGCATCACCATTTTCTGCAGGTGGTCGGCGTTCGCCGGACCGATCAGGGCGCGCTTCTTGTCGAGTTGGTCCTGGAGCGGTGTGAGCAGGGTCGCCATGCGCTCCTTGTGCGACTTCTTCAGCAGTGACGACAGGTCGTCGATCGGCGGGCCCCCGAAGATGGCCGTGAGGGCCGTGGCGAGCGGCGCCGGGTCCCACTCCCGGCTCGTGTAGTCGGGCGGCAGGTGGTCGTTAAGCTGACTTTCCAGTACCTCTTCCAGTATGGAGTCGATGTCGTCGCCGATGCCGTCTCCCTCCAGCACCTTACGCCGCTGGGCGTAGATCACCTGGCGCTGCTGGTTGAGGACGTCGTCGTACTCCAGGAGGTGCTTGCGGATCTCGAAGTTCCGGGCCTCCACCTTGGTCTGGGCGTTCTCGATGGAACGGCTGACCATCCGGTTCTCGATTGGCACGTCCTCCTCCATGCCGAGGCGCTGCATGAGGCCGGAGATGCGATCGGAACCGAAGATGCGCAGGAGATCGTCCTGGAGGGAAAGGTAAAAGCGCGACGCTCCCGGGTCTCCCTGACGGCCGGATCGGCCGCGAAGCTGGTTGTCGATGCGTCGGCTCTCGTGGCGCTCGGTGCCGAGAATGAAAAGGCCCCCCGCCTCCAGCACCTTCTTCTTCTCCGCCACGCACTGCGTACGGTAGCGCTCCAGCTGCGCCTCGTGGCCTTCAACATCCTCCCAGGGGAAGGCCTTCGCGAGGAACTCCGGGTTCCCCCCAAGCATGATGTCGGTGCCGCGCCCGGCCATGTTGGTGGCGATGGTCACCGCGCCGTACCGACCGGCTTGGGCGACGATCTCCGCTTCCCGGTCATGGTGCTTGGCGTTGAGGACGTTGTGTGGGACGCCAACCTTTTTCAAGCGCGCCGCGAGGCGCTCCGACTTCTCGATGGAGATCGTGCCGACGAGTACCGGTTGGCCGTGCTCGTGGAGTCCCTGGATTTCTCGGACGATGGCCCGCTCCTTCTCCTCCACCGTGCGGAACACGACGTCGTGCTGGTCGCGACGGATCATCGGCATGTGGGTCGGGATGGCGACCACGTCTAGCTTGTAGATGTTGTGGAACTCCGCCGCCTCGGTCTGGGCGGTGCCGGTCATCCCCGCGAGCTTGTCATACAGGCGGAAGTAGTTCTGGAAGGTGATCGAGGCGAGCGTCTGGTTCTCGTTGGCGACGGTGAGTCCCTCCTTTGCCTCCAGGGCCTGATGTAGCCCGTCGGAGTAGCGTCGCCCGGGCATCATGCGGCCGGTGAACTCGTCGACGATGATTACCTGGCCATCCTTCACCACATAGTCGACGTCACGGGTGAAGCACTTGTGGGCGCGCAGCGCCTGGTTGACGTGGTGCACCAGCTCCATGTTGTCCGGGTCGTAGAGGTTGCCACCCTTGAGCAGCCCGCCTTCTGCGAGGACCTTTTCCACCCGCTCGGTGCCCTGGTCGGTGAGCGCGACGGTGTTGTGTTCCTCGTCGTGGACGTAGTCACCGGTCTCTTCCTGGACCCGGCGACTTCCGGGCTCGGGATTGGGGATGGCCTCACCTCGCTCGAGGCGGGGAATGACCTGGTTGATCAGGTAGTATTTGTCGGTGGAGTCCTCGGTGGGACCGGAGATGATCAGCGGCGTGCGCGCCTCGTCGATCAGAATCGAGTCCACCTCGTCGACGATCGCGTAGCAGAACGGGCGCTGTACGTAGTCGGCGAGGTCGTATTTCATGTTGTCCCGCAAGTAGTCGAAGCCGAACTCGTTGTTGGTGCCGTAGGTGATGTCGCAGCGGTAGATCTCCTTGCGCTGCGCATCGTTGAGTCCGTGGACGATGGTCCCGACGGTCATCCCGAGGAATTCGTAGATACGTCCCATCCACGCCGCGTCGCGACTCGCCAGGTAGTCGTTGACGGTCACCACGTGCACACCACGCCCGAGTAGGGCGTTGAGGTACACCGGCAGGGTCGCGACTAGGGTCTTCCCCTCACCGGTCTTCATCTCTGCGATCTTGCCCTGGTGCAGGACCATGCCACCGATGAGTTGCACGTCGAAGTGGCGCATCCCCAGGACCCGGCGGCTTGCCTCGCGTACCGTGGCAAAGGCCTCGGGCAGCAGATCGTCGAGCCGCTCGCCGTCCCTCAGGCGCTGGCGGAATCGCTCGGTCTGGTCCCTGAGCTGGTCGTCGCTGAGGGCCTGGATCTCCGGTTCGAAGGCGTTGACGCGCCCAACGAGCGGCTGGAGTCGACGCAGCGTCCGCTGGTTGTGGGTCCCGAAGATCTTCGTGAGGGCGGCGGAGAGCATGGCATCAGGGGGAGCCCGCCGCGGAGCGGGCACGAACCGCTAGGCTAACATAGGGAAACAGACACCCGTAGGGGAACGGGTTATTCCCGGATGTAGTCCATCGGGTCGCGCGGAATCCCGTGCCGGTGCACCTCGTAGTGTAGATGCGGCCCAGTGCTGCGACCGGTGCTGCCGAGGTAGCCAATGACATCGCCGCGGCGTACTTCGTCCCCCGGGGCGACGATCACCTTTTCCAGGTGGGCATAGAGGGTCTCGGTGTCGAGGCCGTGATCGATCACCACATGGTTACCAAATGACGAGTCGGAGGAGACCTTGTCGATGGCGCCGCTTGCGCTGGCCATGACCGGCGTGCCGAAGCGACCCGCGATGTCCACGCCGGCGTGGCGCTTCCAACGGTGAGTGTACGGGTCGATGCGCCGGCCGAAGGAGCTCGCGACCCAGCCGTGGGTGGGCCAGATCGACGGGGTGACGAGCATCTCTTGCTGGCGCTCCTCCAGCAGCCGGGTGAGCTCGGCGAACGACGCATCCTCCGCCGTGAGATTGGTCTCGGTGCGGCGGATGTCTTCCGCGAGGCCCCGTAGCCGTTCCGGCAAGGAGATCTCTGCGCGCTCCACGGGCTGGAGACCGCCGACGCCGAAGAATTGCCCGTTGATCGATGGCGGGCTATCGTCCGCGACGATGCGCAGCCGATTGTTCAGCTCGTGGATCTCCGAGATGCGCTCATTCAGTTGTCCGAACAGGTAATGTGCACCGGAATACGCTTCCTCCACTTCCTGCACCTGCGAGACGAGGCGGCCGCGATCCCTACCCAGCCAGACGCTGACCGGCATCGACAACAAGGCGAGCGGAAGTAGAGCGGCACAGGCGGCGAACAGGGGCCGCGGGATGGTGAGGACGCGGGTCTCCCCAAGCCGGTTCTGGACCTGTAGGCGGACTGCGAGGCGGGCCATCTCTCCTCCTCCACGGCGAGGCGCGGGCTGTCTATCACGCGATATCGAGTGCGGTCAAAGAAAAGGTCGGAGATTTGAACCCGGAGGTTGCCGCCCCCGCCCCGCGGTGTTCCGCCGCCCGGCTCGCCGGGCGATTTGCCCGCTCATTTCTCCGATGGTTTCGTAGTTTGCCTATGCAGCACGCGATCCTTTTCGACTTCAATGGCTCATTTCTCGACGACGATCGCATAGACCTCCGGCATTTTGACCAGGTGCTTAGCCCCCTCGGGATCGGTCCAGTGACGTCGGCGGGTTCAGTCGCTGCCTGGCCCGGGCTTTGCTAAGGCCAATAAACGAGGCGGACCACGGAACACGCCGAAACCAAGGTCGGATCGATGACCGCATACCCAGCGACGAGGCGCGGCGCAGAACGACGTCAGACCACCTGGCGGACCCTGGTCTACGCCGTACGGGGCCGCCGCAAGGGCGCACGGCGGGCGGATGACCCGCCTGCATACCCAGACCATTATGGCTCCTGGCTTTTCTTCTCCATCGTGTTGTTATTTATCCTGTCGCTGGGAGACGCCTTCGCCACATTGGCGTGGGTCGATCACGGGGTGGCTGTCGAGGGCAACCCGGTAATGGCCGCCATCCTTCCGCTCGGGGAGGGTGTGTTCGTGTTCTACAAGTTCCTCCTGACGGTGGCCGGGGTCTCATTTCTGCTCTACTGTTACCCCTTCTACCGTATCAATTTGATACTCGCTGCCCTCAATGTGATCTACCTGGCGGTCGCTGTTTACCATTTAGGTATATTTTTCAAATTTGTCGCGTGACGCCCTGCCGTTGATCCGGTGGCGGAGACGCCGCGGGGGCACGCGGATGGTGCCCCCTCCCGTAACCCCGTGGGGCCGGCCCGTCGATGGCGGGTGCGAGGGAAGCGGAGCCGCGCAAGGCGTTCCATCGCGCGGCAGTCGATACCGTGCGCCGGCATGTCTCACTAACTATTCGTTGTTGAGGCGTCGGGCCGGCTGGGCGATAAGTGGGTTGGTTTCCTGCCCGATTTCCCCGGGCCGGACCGCCGCTATCCGGGCAGGACGCCCATCCCATGTTTATCGTTCGAGACCAACTCTCCCATCACGCCGCGACCCCGATGCAGAGCGGCGTAGGCCGGTGCGGTCCATCGACAAGGTCCGGTGCCGCGCCCGGGCTGTCGCCGGCGCTTCGATGGGCGCGTGCACCGCGGGGGTCGTTGATTGCCGCCGTATTGTTGGTAGCGTCGGTGTTGCTCACGGCGCTAGCCGCCGCCGCCGTCGAATATCAGATCAACTTCGTCGACGGTACCCGGCTGCGCACCAGCCGTGTTCGCCAGGTCGGGGAAGCGATCGAATACGAGAAATTCGGGGGTGAAGCGAGCGTATCCGTGGACGAAGTGGCGAGCGTCTACGTCATCGAATCCGACGGCACCGTGTCCTGGGTGATGCAACCCCGCCGGGGCGACGGTTCACCCGCGGCCCACCCCGTGGCCGCGCCCCCGGCGGAGGCGCAGGTCGGCGACGTAGGGGGCCGATCCACCCCGCCGACCAGACCGACGGCCGAGGCCGGCGAAGGGCAGCGGCCTGCAGCAGTGGTGGCGCCGGCGGCGACACCCGCCCAGAAGAGTCCGTCACGGGCCAAGGACAGCGAAGCCGCCCAACGAAAGGGGGCGACCGCCGGGCCGGCTCCGCCGCCGGCCGCGGCACCCCCGGACGATGGGCACACTCCGATCTCGGCGGGTGGCGAGTCGCCGGTCGGACCACGATCGGGCAAGGTGATCCTCACACCGGGGGAGCCGCTGGCGAAACGCCTGCTTCGCTGGGGCGCCGCGCCGTTGGTGGCGCTGCTCGCGTTAGCTGCCGTGCTGGTGGTGTTCCGCCGGAAATTCCGCGCCGGGCAGCAGGGTGTGCCGGTCACCGGTGCGGTCGGCGAGGGCGGCCCGCGCGAGGTCGACTTCTCGGTGCCCTCGAAGAGCTGGGAGACCTTGGTCGCGGCGATCGAGGAGCGCGACATCGACGTCTACCGGTTGTGCTGGCAACAGAACTACCCCGACCAGGACCTGGAGATGGCGTTCCAGAAGATCCTGATGAACTGGAAGTATTATGACTACTCGGTGATCAAGACCGAGCCCCACCCGAACAGTAAGGAGCGCTTCTACCTCCACATCAAGCGTTCTACCAAGTTCGCTCGGGATGACCTGGAGGAGAGGGTGAGACGCATCAGCCTGCTTCTCACCGACGGTGGCTGGAAGTTCGAGGAGCTGCCGTACGGCTTCTGATCCGTGCTTTGCACGGCGGGCCGGCCGCTGAACGCTGGCCCCGGCGCTCGATTGCTCAGGCGGCTGCCGGTGGTGCGGTCCCCGCACAGGCTAGCCCCCATTTCTCAGTGCGCCACGAGGGCGCAAAGGACCCGTGGATGAGAGATCCATCTCAGTAGTTGTCCGTTCGACTGGGTAGCTACCCGGCAGCTTGAGGGGGCGACCTCTTGGGTTGAAGCC
>JASFUG010000091.1:0-9822 GCA_050050395.1 Nitrospirota bacterium | reverse complement strand
CTCCGAATCTCGGCTCCCCCGGCATCTCATCCGGCCCGAAGGGCCGACCTTCCCTAGCCCCGAACCCCTAGTCCCTAGCCCCTATCGATACACCGGCATCTGACCGGTGCGGTGGCGGTGCCAGTAGTCGGCGGTCATCGAACGGACCTTGGGGGCGAGGATCACCGCCCCGAGGATGTTCGGGAAGGCCATGGAGAGGATCATCATGTCCGAGAAGTCGAGGACGTTCGACAGGCTGGATACGGTCCCGAGGACGATGCACGCCAGGAACACCAGGCGGTAGGTGAGGGCGACGCGGTAGGTGTGTCCGAACAGGTAGGCGGTGGCCTTCTCGCCGTAATACGACCACGAGATCAGGGTCGAGTACGCGAACAAGAAGACGCACGCCGCCAGGACGTTGGGGAACCACGGGAAGACCGTGGCGAAGGCGTAGCTGGTCATCTGCACCCCCTCGCCCGCCGCCGGATCGTTCCACGCACCGGTGACGATCACCACCATGGCGGTCATGAAGCAGATGACGATGGTGTCGATGAACGGTCCGATCATCGCCACGACGCCTTCGCGCACCGGCTCGTCGGTTCGGGCCGCGGAGTGGGCAATCGCCGCCGAGCCGATTCCGGCCTCGTTGGAGAACACCGCACGGCGGATCCCCATGACCGCCACGCCCACCAGGCCGCCGAGACCTGCCTCCAACGAGAAGGCGTGGGCGAAGATCTGGTGGACGGCGTCCGGCAAGGCGTGCAGGTGGCGCAGGAGGATCGACACGCAGGTCAGGCAGTACAGCAGGGCCATGGAGGGGATGAGGCGCACCGTGACCTCGCCGATGCGCCGGATGCCGCCGACGATCACCAGGCCGACCAGGAAGGCGAGGGCGAGGCCGAACAGCCAGGGGAGGCTCGGGTGGTCGGCGAGGGCGGCCGGGAGCTGGCCGGCCACCGCCCGGAAGCTCTGGTTGGCCTGGAACATGTTGCCACCGCCGAACGAGCCGCCGATGCACAACACCGCAAACGCCACGCCGAGCACCTTGCCTAGGGGGGCGAGGCCGCGCTCCTTCAGGCCGATCTCCAGGTAGTACATCGGGCCGCCGTACACCGTGCCGTCCGGCTCGATGCGCCGGTACAACTGGGCGAGGGTGCACTCGACGAACTTGGAGGTCATGCCCAGGGAGGCGATCAGGATCATCCACAACACCGCCCCGGGGCCGCCGGTACCTACCGCCACCGCTACGCCCGCGATGTTGCCGAGGCCGACGGTCGCCGAAAGGGCCGCAGTCAGCGCCTGGGCATGGGTGATCTGCCCCTTGTCTTCCGGACGGTCGTAGTGACCGCGGATCACCGCGATCGCGTGGCGGAAGGCGCGCACGTTGATGAAGCGCATGTAGGCGGTGAAGAAGGTTGCGCCGGCCACCAGCACCAGTACGATCAATGGGATGCCGTTGCGCCGGGGCTCGCCGGTCGCCGCATCACGGGTCGGAGTGCCGTCCGCCTCGGTCACCGTCGCGGCCACCGGCTCCCAGAACAGCACCGCGCTCATCGCCGCCACCACGCCGGAGAAGGCGGAGTCGATCCGCTCGATCACCGTGGTGGGCGGCTCGGCGGCCGCGGCCACGGTCGGCCGGTACAGCGCCGTGACGCACAGTAGCAGCACGGCGGGGTAGATCCGCGAGCGCAGCAGAGTCATCGGGAGGAATGCGGGTTACCGCAGGGCGGTGACCTCGGCCTCCAGGGTGTCGACGAATTGTTCGATCGCGGCACCCGTGGCCACCACCGCGTGATCGGTGGTGGCGGATCCCTCCTCGATCGTGAAGGTGACGGTGAACCCGGCGGTGGCCGGCTCGCCGCGCAGGGTGACGTTCCAGCCGAGCGTCAGGCCGGCGAAGGGCTCGCCAGCCCGCACCAGGCGGCGCAGGCCCCGTCCCGCACGGGCCAGCTCCGGCGGCTGCAACGCACTGCGCAGATTCAACCGCGGGTCACTGCCTTCGACCGCCAGCCGCAGGAGGTAGAGCACCGCCCGGGCATCGGGACCCGCCTGCCGTGCCTCCGGGGTGAGGGTCAGGATACACGGGGAGGCGATCGCGGTGGTTCCGGTGGGAAGGGTGGCGTGCATCTCGGCCACGATGTGACTCCTACGAAGTCCCAATGACTTGGGTAGCCTAATGGTGCCGGCATCGGCTTGTCAGCCCGCGGAAACGATGTCCCTGCGCCTGGAGCTCTGAGCCGTGGTGGTATCGCGGTCAAGACGGCCGGCGGGCATGGATTGGAACGCGCCTGCCGGGAGCGAATCGTGCCCCGGGGGCCGCCCCGCGGAATGCAGGGGAATGGGTAACAGGGGGGTAGCATTGCCCGCGCCCATCCGTTTCCATCGCCCTTCCTTAGCCCTTGGCGAGAAGCTGCACGTTGCGCCCACCGTGTCGCGGTCAGCGCGTCGGCTGGTGAAAACGGACGAAGATGGGGATCGTCGCCCATGGCAAACAAGTCGCACGGGGGCTAGACTGACCGCCCCGATTCACACGCGAAACTCCAACATGGCCGTCACACCCCTCGTCGACCTGCACCGGCAGCTAGACGCCCGCTTCACCCAGATCCAGCCCGACCACGTGGTGGTGAACCACTACGGCGATCCGGCGACGGAGCACCGCGCCGTCGTCGGTGGCGTCGGGCTCATCGACCGCTACTACCGCACCAATCTGAAGGTCAGTGGGGCGGACGCCCTCACCTTCATCAACAGCCAGGTGACCAACGAGGTGGCCAAGCTCGAGGTGGGGCGTGGCACCTACGCCACAGCCGTCGATCGCAAGGGCAAGGTGCTGGGCGATCCGTACATCTACCGCTTCCCCGATTCCCTGCTGGTGGATGTGGAGCCGACGGCGACCGAGGCGATGGTCGCCTCGTGGAACCGCCACATCATCGCCGACGATGTGCGGATCGACGACCTTGCGGGGGAGATGAACATCCTCAGCCTGGTCGGTCCACGCAGCTTCGATACCCTGCGCGCCGTGTGTGACGGTGAGCCACCGGCCATCGAGTCGTTGCAGTTCGCCGGGTTACAGATCGCCGACCAGCCGGTGGTGTGCGCGCGCAGCGACTTCTCGGGTATCGAGAGCTATGACCTCTTCCTGTGGACCCAGGCATTGATCCCGGTGTGGAACCACCTGATGAAGCTGGCGAAGAAGGTGCGCCCCACGCCGTTCGGCGACGCGGCGTTGACCACCCTGATGGTGGAGGAGGGCCAGCCGCGCTACGGCCGTGACCTCACCGATCGCAACCTGCCCCAGGAGGCGGGCATCGAGGAGCGGGCGATCTCGTACGCCAAGGGGTGTTACCTCGGCCAGGAGGTGGTCTGCAGGGTGCACAACTACGGCCACGTCAACCGCTCCCTCGCCGGGTTGCTGGTGGACGGCGAGGGCTTGCCGGCCAGCGACGACAAGATCCTTGCCGACGGCCGCGAGGTGGGGTGGATCACCCAGGCGGTGGACTCACCGACCCTCGGGCGTGCGATCGCCCTGGGGTATGTCAAACGCGACTGGCTGGCACCCGGCACCGAGCTCCAGGCCCGCAACCGCAAGGGACGGGAGTGGCGGCTGGAGGTGGCGCAGTTGCCCTTCGCCGCGGAGTGACGAGATGAGCAAGCGGGTCCTCCTGCCCCTCGCCGAGGGATTCGAGGAGATCGAGGCCCTCGCCTGCCTCGACCTCCTGCGTCGCGGCGGGGTCGAGGTGGTCACCGCCGGCCTCGCGCCAGGGGTGGTGACTGCCGGCCACGGTCTGCGGGTGGAGCCCGACACGACCCTCGACGCCGTGGCGGAGGAGTCGTTCGACCTGGTGCTGCTGCCCGGCGGAAGCCCGGGATACGTGAACCTGGCCGCGGACGAGCGGGTGCGTGCCCTCGCACGGCGGCAGGTGGCCGCCCAGCGGCCGGTGGCGGCGATCTGTGGCGCGCCGTACGTGCTGGAACAGAGCGGCCTGCTGGCGGGCCGCCGGGTCACCTCCTACCCGTCGGTTCGGCCCGAGCTCACCTCCGCCGCCGCCGTGGTGGAGGAGCGGATCGTCACCGACGGCCAGATCATCACCAGCCAGGGGGTGGGTACCGCCATTGAGTTTGCCCTGGCGCTCCTGGAAATGCTCACCGATCGGGAAACCCGCGACCAGGTGGCCCGGGCCACTCTGCTGGAGGCGTGACATGAATGAGCCCGAGAGAATCCTGCGCACGACCACGACCATCGCCGTGGTCGGGATCTCCGACAAGCCCGAGCGTCCCAGCAACGAGGTCGCGCGCTACCTGATGGACGCGGGGTACCGCGTGGTGCCGGTCAACCCCGTGCTGGACGAGGTCCTCGGTCAGCGCTGCTATTCCAGCCTCAAGGCCATCCCGAAGGAGATCGCAGTCGAACTGGTCGATGTCTTCCGTGCCCCCGAGCACGTGGGGCCGATCGTCGAGGAGGCGATCGCCATCGGCGCGCGCGCGGTGTGGATGCAGGAGGGGGTGGTCAACGAGGCGGCGGCCGAGAAGGCACGAGCGGCGGGTCTCGATGTGGTGATGGACCGCTGCGCCAAGAAGGTGCACCTGGCCCAGATCGCGGGCGCCTGATGGCGGCCACGGCGGTGACCGCCCGCCAGCGGATCTTGACGGCGCTCACGGGTCTCCACCTGCTGATCGTCGGGGCGACCTTCGGGGGGATGGTGGTGGTGGGGCCCCTCCTGCCCCAGGTGATGTTCTACAAGCTGGGGCTGGAGCCCCTCACCGCTGCGCGCTACATGGGGGTGATCTTCCAGCAGCTCATCGGGCCGCTCTACCTCCTCGCCGGCGCTGCCGTGGTGGTGGAGGCATTGCGCCTGGCGTTCGGGGAGCGGCCCCACTGGGCGGTGGCCGGGGTGCGGTACGTCGCCGCCGGGGTGGTGCTGGCAGCGGTGGTGATCTTCGGCCGGTACTACGTCCCGGCGGTGCAGGCGTACCAGACACGCGGCGCCGACGCCCTCGCCAGCCCCGCCTTTCACGCCCTTCACGAGGGCTCCCGGCGGGTCTTCGCCACCGGTCTCCTCGCCGCCGGTGTCGCCCTGATCCTGGTGCCGCGGCGTTAGATACCGCGCTCTCGGGCTACAGCCCGTTCAGCCGGTCGATGAGCTGGCGCATGCGGCCGTAGCTGGCGCGGTTGAACGGCATGACCAGGCGTGCGAGGCCGTCGTCCTGCTCCAGCTCTTCCTCCGGGTAGGGATCCGTGACCCGGATGGTGCGGTCGCGCACCAGCATGTCGGCGAACTCGGCGCTGAGCGCCGCGATGGTCGCAGCGTCGATCGGCTCGTTGAGGCGCAGCATGAAGTCGTCGCGGATGAACCGCTGGGAGTGGTAGCGCCGGTAGAAGCGGGTCACCTCCTCCACCGCCTCGTCCACGTCGTCCGTGACCAGGAAGAGGTTCAGGTCCTCGGGCGAGATCATCGCCGACTCCAGCAGGGTGTCGCGGATGAACTCCTGCCAGTGGCGCCAGTAGCGGCCTCCCGGCGCGTCGAGCATCACGATCGGGATGGTCTCGCGCTTTCCCGTCTGGACCAGGGTGAGGGCCTCGTTGCCCTCGTCGTGGGTACCGAAGCCGCCGGGAAAGCAGACCACCGCGTCGGTCTCCTTGATGAACGCCAGCTTGCGGGTGAAGAAGTACTTGTAGCTGATCAGCTTCGGGTCGGCGGCGATGATCGGGTTTGCCTCCTGCTCGAACGGCAGGCGGATGTTGACCCCGAAGCTGCGTTCCGGGCGTGCCCCGAGGTGTCCCGCCTCCATCACTCCGGAGCCGGCACCGGTGATGCCCATGAAGCCGTGGTCGGCGATCCGCTCGGCGAACACCTTGGCCTGCTCGTAGATGGGGTGGCCCGCGTGGACCCGTGCCGAGCCGAACATCGTCACCTTGCGTACGCGCCGGTAGGGGGCGAACACCTTGGCGGTGTAGCGCATCTCCTTGAGGGCCGCGTTGATCACCTTGAGGTCGTAGCGCGACGCGCCGTCATCGATCAGCTTGAGGCCGCTGACCAGGATGTCGCGCACCAGGTCGGCGTGGGGGCTGCCGCCGCGCAGCTCGATGAGCCGGTCCAGCAGCTGTCCGACCTCTCCGTTGGTGCCGCGGTAGGAGATCGGCTCGATGTGGGTGGGCAATTCTTCCATCGGGTCGGCGGAGTGGAGCGACGGGCAACCGGACTCCGCCTCTAAACGAAAGGCTACCTAGGTTTCGGCGATCTTGAAACGCCCGACCTCGTCCCGCATCGCCCGTGCCTGGTCGCTCAGGTAGCCGGCGCTCTGCGCCGCCTTCTCCACCAGGGCGGCGTTCTGACGGGTCAACACGTTCATGGTGGTGACCGCCTGGTTGATCTCCTCGATGCCGGTGGCCTGCTCGCGGCTGGCGCCGGCGATGTGGTCCACCGTGGACACCACTTCACGCACCGCACCGCGGATCTGCGCCAGGCTCTCGCCGGAGGCGTAGACCAGCTCGGTGCCTGTGTTGACCTTTTCCACCGTGTCGTGGATCAGGTCCTTGATCTCGTTGGCGGCCTTGGCCGAGCGGCGGGCGAGATTCCGCACCTCGGCCGCCACCACGGCGAAGCCGCGCCCGTGCTCGCCGGCGCGGGCCGCCTCCACCGCCGCGTTGAGAGACAGGAGGTTGGTCTGGAAGGCGATGTCGTCGATCACCTCGATGATGTCGCGGATCTTCTTGGACGCCTCCTCGATCTCGCCGATCGCCGCCACCGCCTCGCACACCACCACCGCCCCTTCGTCCGCGGCCTCGTTGGCGTTGCCCGTCAGCTCGTGGGTGCGCACGGCGTTGTCGGCATTGCCCTTGGCCGTGGACGCGATCTCTTCCATGGCGCTGGCGGTCTGCTCCAGCGACGCGGCGCCTTCCTCGCTGCGGCTGGCGATCTCCTGGTTCCCGGAGGCGATCTCCTCGCAGGTCTTGGTGACCGACGCGGTACGATCGATCACCTGACGGAAGCCGGCTTCGAGGTCGGTCAGGGCCTGGTTGAGGGCCTCCTTGATGCGCGCATGGTCGCCGGGGTAGTCGCCCTGGACCCGCGCCGTGAGGTCGCCGGCGGCGAGCCGCTCCAGGACGGCGGCGGCCTCATCGATGGGCGCGATGGTCGCGTCGAGGGTGTCGTTGAAGCCCTGCACCATCCCGCGGTAGCCGCCACTGAAGCGACTGGCGTCACCGCGGCGGCTCAGGTCGCCGGCCTTGGCCGCCTGCAGCAGCCGGCCGGTCTCGTCCACGAGGCCATGCATCGTCTCTTGCAGGTGGTGCGCCGAGGTACCGAGGACGTCCCGGTCGCCGTGATGCGGTACGGCGGTGTCGAGGTTCCCGTGGCTCAGGGCCTCGGAGTGGCGCGCGAGGGCCTTGAGATAGTCGATCGCCCCACGGAACGCCTCGGCCAGGTCGCCGATCTCGTCGCGCGAGCGGTGGCCGACGGATTGATTGATGTGCCCCACGGCGATCTCGCCGGCGATCCGCGCCAGGCGCCGCAAGGGTACCACGACCGTGCTGCGCAGGAGCAGCGAGATCAGGGCCAGGCCCACCGCGAACAGCCCGACGTTCACCCGGATGCCGGCCCAGAGGTCCGCCATCATGGCGGCCTCCAGGGTCGCCAGGGAGTAGGTGATGCGCACCGCCCCAAGGACCGTCCCCTCCTCGACCTGGTGGCACAGGGTGCAGTTGACGTCGCCATCCGTCGTGGCGCGCAGCGGCAGGAGCACGGTGAGGGCCTCGCCCGTTCCAGTCTCCGCGACATCGCTGATCTGCTCGCCCTCCAGGGCGCGCCGGTCGAACTCGTCGACGGGCAGGTCCTTTCCCTCCCCGTCGAAGTCCTTGTTCACCACCTCCGCGCGAACGATCCGCGCCTCCAGGATGTCGGGCCGCGCCTGGAGGCGGCGGGAGAGCAGCTCCCAGTCCGACATGTTGCCCGTGAGCATCATGATGTTGAGGCTCTCGAAGTAGTCGGTGGCCATGTCCAGGGTACGGCGCTCCGCGCTGGCGAGCAGGCGCTCCCGCTGCTTGCGCACCTGGTAGAAGGTCGCAGCGGATACCGTCACCAGAAAGACGATCGCCATGACGATGGTGATCTTGGCCTGCAGGGAGATTCGACGCATGTTCATGGCGCTCACACCCAACGATGGAGATCAGACTTCGACATCCAGGAAGCCGTGGTAGTGCACGTGGAACTGCTGGTACTTAACGGTGCAGGTGGCGCCGGGATTGAATCGTGAGTGGAAAATTCGCCGAGCGCCGGGGGAACCGTCTACACTGCGCCCCTTTCACCGCACCCCGGAGATATCGATGCGCCACGACGGACGCCGTCCCGACCAGCTCCGCCCGGTGGAGATCGAGCGTGCCTACCTACGCCATCCGGCGGGGTCCGCCCTGATCCGCTGGGGCCACACCCACGTGATCTGCGCCGCGAGCGTCGACGAGAGCGTGCCGCGCTGGCTGCGGGGTAAGAAGCAGGGGTGGCTGACGGCGGAGTACTCCCTGCTGCCCTCCTCCACCAACACCCGTACCGACCGGGAGGTGACCCGTGGCCGGGTGAGTGGCCGCACCTCCGAGATCCAGCGCCTCATCGGCCGCAGCCTGCGCGCGGTGGTGGACCTGGAGGCCCTGGGCGAGCGGACCATCCTCATCGACTGTGACGTGATCAACGCCGACGGCGGCACCCGCACCGCCGCCATCACCGGCGCCTTCGTCGCCCTGCGGCAGGCGATCGACACCCTCCTGGAGCGCGGTCTGCTGCTGCGCTCCCCCCTCACGGGCGCCCTGGCGGCGGTGAGCGTGGGGGTGGTGGACGGCGTGCCGGTGGTCGACCTCGACTACCGGGAGGACTTCGCCGCCAGCGTCGACATGTGCGTGGTGATGACCGACTCCGGCCGCTTCATCGAGGTCCAGGGGACCGCCGAGGGGCCGCCCTTCAGCCGCGCCGAGCTCGATGCCCTGATCGGCCTGGCGGAGGGTGGGATCCGCGAGCTCCTGGACGTGCAGCAACGGGCCATCGCCCCTGGCGAAGCGGGCCGGTGACGGGAGGCGCGGATGCATCCACCTCTGGAGCTGGTGGTCGCCACCGGCAACCCGCACAAGATCCGGGAGATCCACGACCTCCTGCACATGGAGTGGGTGCAGTTGCGGCCGTGGACGGACTTCGCGCCGCTGCCGGAGGTGGTGGAGGACGGCGACACCTTCGCCGCCAACGCCCTGATCAAGTCCCGCGCCGCCCACGCCCACACGGGCCTGCCGGCGATGGCGGACGACTCGGGGATCGAGATCGACGCCCTGGATGGCCGCCCCGGTATCTACTCCGCGCGCTTTGCAGGCCCTGACGCCACCGACGCGGAGAACAACGCCCACATGGTCGCCCTTCTGGAAGGCAGGCCCGAGCCCCTCACCGCCCGCTACCACTGCGTCATCGCCGTCACCGGCCTCGACGGGGGCGATCACCTGTTCGACGGCGTCTGCGAGGGCACCCTCACCCTCACCCCGCGGGGCGGGGGCGGCTTCGGCTACGACCCGTACTTCATCCCCGCCGGCTATCCGACCACCTTCGGCGAGATGACCCTGGCCGCCAAGCAGGCCCTCTCCCACCGCGGCGCCGCCGTGCGCAAGCTGGCCGAGTGGCTGAGGAGCCGGGGGTAGGGAGCCTGTCGCGGGTTGCGGGGTGGGGATTGGGGGGTGGAGGGATGGATGGCCGTCTCCAGCGGCCAGCGAAGATTCTCGTGATGACACCCTCAAGAAAATGGATCGCCGGCCGTACGGCCGGCACCTCCCCCTCATCCCGCAACCCCCATCCCCCACCCCGGGGTCTCGTTCCACGA
>JASFUG010000090.1:0-9858 GCA_050050395.1 Nitrospirota bacterium | reverse complement strand
CCCGCCCCCCCACGACTCCCCCATCCCCCATCCCTCATTCCCCACCCCCGGATTTCTGCGATCATTCCCCTGCTTTTGGTCGCCTTCGTCGGAACGGTGGCACCGCCCCGCGCACGAGCCCTCGACGTGCCGCCGCTCACCGGGCGGGTAGTCGACCGGGCGGAGATCCTCTCTCCGCGTGCTGAGGGGGCGATCACCCAGGCCCTGGAGGAGCTAGAGAAGAGCGACTCGACCCAGGTGGCGGTGCTCACCATCCCTACCCTGGAGGGGGAGAGCCTGGACGAGTTCGCCCTCCACGTCGCCCACGACGTCTGGCACCTCGGTCAGAAGGAACAGGACAACGGGGCTCTCATCCTCGTGGTGCCGGATGATCGCAAGGTGAGAATCGAGGTCGGCTACGGTCTGGAGGGAAGGCTCACCGACCTGGTGGCCGGGCGGATCGTCGATGAGGTGATGATCCCGCACTTCCGGCAGCGGGAATGGGAGAAGGGCGTCGTAGCCGGCGTGGACGCGGTCATTCAGGCGGTGCGCGGCGAGTACCAAGCGCCGCCAACGACGCGGAGGCGGCGGGGCGGTCCATCGATCGACGGCGTCTTCGGCCTGCTCCTCCTTCTCGTCATCGTCGGACGGCTGTTCGGCGGGCGCCGTCGCATGGGGTATGGCGTGCCGTTCGGACTCGGTGGTCTCGGCGGCTACTACCTCGGGAGGCGCGGCTTCGGTGGCCATCGGGGCGGCTTCGGTGGTGGAGGATTCGGTGGCGGGTTCGGAGGGGGCGGCGGCGGCTTCGGCGGCGGTGGCGCCTCGGGGGGGTGGTGACGATGTCCAGGATCGATGCCTTACTGGTCCCGGCGGCCCAGGACAAGATCGCGGCGGCGGTTGCCTCGGCGGAGGCGGCGACCTCCGGGGAGATCGTGGTGGCGGTCGTGCCCGCGTCGGACGCCTATCCCCGCGCCGAGCTCCTGGCGGCCCTGAGCGCGGGTATCCCGATCGCGCTGGCTCTCACCCTGGCCACTGGCCCCGATACCGTGTGGCGGTTTCTGCCGGTCGCGGCGCTGTGTGTCCTGCTTTCCTTGACTGCCGTGCGTCGCTGGCCGCTCCTGAGGCGCCTCTTCATCTCTTCGCCGGTATGCCGTGAAGAGGTGCGCCAGCGGGCGGTACAGGCGTTCCACGAGCACCGCCTTTATCAGACCCGGGACGCCACCGGCGTCCTGCTCTTCCTATCCTTGCTGGAACACCGGGTGGAGCTTCTCGCCGATACCGGCATCGATGCGCTGGTGGCGGAGGGGACGTGGGACGGCGTGGTGGGCGATCTCACCGCGGCCATGCGGGCGGGTGACTACGTGAACGGCGTCGTGCGGGCCGTCGAACGGATCGGTGAGATCCTCGCGGCTCACGCCCCGCCCCGCCCCGACGACACGGATGAGCTCGACAACCGGCCGCGCGTGGGGGATTAGTCCGCATTTCTCACCACGTTCGCATTGGTGGATCGCGCTGCGGTACAGCGCCGTGCCGTAGGTGCGAATTCATTCGCACGATGCCGGAAGTGCCGGGGACACGGTGTCGGCCGAATGAATTCGGCCCTACGCGTGGGCTGCTTTCCCTCCCGCGTTCGGCCACGAATGGGTCATCGGTGTGGTGAGAAATGCGCGTTAGGGCTCAGCACCCTCCCCCTCCGGGGGAGGGTGTATGGACCGGGTACATCCTGGACACCTGTTCGGGGACATGTGGTCACTTCTCGTGGGGTGGGGTAGGAGCGGTGGGGTGAGTGGACCACACCCTATCTTCCTGAACCCCTACCAGCGGGAAGGGCGAGGTGAGGAATGCAGGTCGTTCGGATAGCCCACCGACCGCAGTACGGGGTACAACCGCCCTCTCCCGGAGGGAGCCCATAGGACGCCCCCTTGGGGCGAACCTTCACTCCGGCAACATGAGGAACTGCTTCATGTTCCTCATCAGGGTATCGAAGTGCTGCGGGTTGCCGAGGTTCAGCCGGTACTCGTTGATCACGATCACCCGCTGTGCCTCCCACTCCTTCCAGCACGCCGGACAAGTATTGGCGAGGATCTTCTCTCCCAGGGCGCCGCCGAAGTCGCATGACTCCATGGGCGAGGCCTGCTGGCGGCAGCGGCTACAGGTAATCGTCGTCATCGCTTGCGCTCCATCACAACGGGCGGTGGTGAGAGTAGAGCGCCGGTGGTAGCGATTCGCCGGCAGCGGTGCGCTGCGTCGCCTGCTCGGCGAGCTTGCGTACCAGGGTCTCGATCGCCTCCTCCCGGGACGGGGCGGAGACCTCCAAACCGTCGAATTCCGTACACACGGCACGGAATTGGCCGTCGTCTTCCTCGATGTCGAAATGAAACGATGGAATGGTCATATAGGGCACTCACTACGGCCACCGGAAGCGCTGCATTCAAGCAAACGCCCCGACCCTATTCAAGCACGCCGGCGGCCGGATTCCCGCCAATGGCGGGACGATTACTCGTCCGTCTGCTCGCGCGCGATGGCGAGGGACGTGTTGAGCAACTCCGCTGCGCGGGCACCGGGAGAGGCCAGGTCCGGCCCGCTGATCTCGTCGACGTCGGTCGCGCCGGCCGTCGTCGCGATGCCCTCGATGTGGCTGCCGATGGTGGCCGCCGCTTCTTCCGCGTCGGTTTCGCCGAGAAGCACGAAGAGGTCGTCGCCAACCCTCTCGATCGTGCCTTCGGGGAAGATCTCCTGCACCTGGGCGCGAAGCTCCGGCAGTACCGTGGCGATGTCCTCGGTGGATGGGGTATGCAGGGCGGCAATCGTGAGTCGCTCATCGCGTCGGAGGCGGGTGCGGATCTCGTCGTAGAAGACCTTGGTCAGCCCCTCGGGTGGGTGTGGCGCAAATTCCTTGTCACGGTAGCGGCAGATCTGGTTGCCGCCCTCTTCCTTGGCCCGGTATTGGGCGAGGTCCGCGCAGTGCACCACCGCACGGCCGCACTCGGCGGCGTCGGCAATGCCGATGCTGGCACCGATTCCGACCGTGGTACCGGAGGCGGTGGGGACACGCAGCGCCTCGATTGACGAGCGCACCTGCTCCGCGGTCACCGCCGCCCCTTCGCCGTCGGTGTCGGTCAGGAGGACGACAAACTCGTCGTCCCCGTGACGGAAGGGGCGATCGGATTCACGCAGGGATTCGATCAGTGTCCGACCGACCGCCTGTATGAGGGCGTCGCCGGTGGCGTGGCCGTTGTGGTCGTTGATCGGTTTCAAGCCATCCAGATCGACGTAGAGCAGGGCAAAGCCCGTCGCCGAATCACCGCCCGCGGGGTCGCACAGGCTGTCTTGATAGGTGGCCTGGGCGTGTTCGAGGTCGCGTTCGAAGAGCACGCGTGTGGCGAGACCCGTGAGGGGATCGATGCCTGCGGCCCCCGCCTCCTCCTTCAGCTTGCGTATGGCCGCTACCAGCGGGGTGGCGGCCCCAGGCTCGTCTGTCGCCGCCATCTGCTGCACGACGTCGGCCAGCTCTGCGCTGACCGTTTCCAGCTCCTGGCGGACCTCTTTTACCTCCAGCTCCATGACGGCGCTCAGCTCCCGGCGTACCCGCTCCTCGACTTCCGGCAGGAGGCGGCGCTCGGCTTCTTGGATGGCAGTGAGTCGCTCCTGAAGCCCGTTTTCCTGCTCGCGCAACAACCCCTCCCGCTCGTGCAGGCGCTGGCGTTCCGCTTCCACCTCCCGTTTCATCTCCGCATACAGGTTGGTGACCACGTCACGTGCATGTCTTAGATCGAAGCGAAGGCGTTCGACCTTGTTGCTCCACTCCTCCTCCCGCTCTGCGTAGATCCGTTCCTGGCGGCGGTGGTGGTCCAGCTCCTCTTCCAGCAGCCGCACCCGCTCGGGGTCAATGGCAGCGGCGGCCCGTAGCGGTGGAAGGCCGACGCAGGCACGGTACATGTCGACCAGCCGCTTGCCGTCGCGCTGCTGGTTCGGCACGGCTTCGAGGTAGTGGCGGTAGACCTGGCCGAACAGATGGAGGTACTGGGGGGTGATCGGCAGGTCAAGCTCCGCGAGCACCGCGCGCGCCAGGTGGGCGATCCCCGCCTGGGTGACCGGTTCCGGCAGGGGGGTAGCGATGTCCGAGAGCATGGCCGCCTTATCGTCCGCGGCGTGCCGTAGATCAGGTGTTACCCGCGATGCTGCCCACGCAGGGAGGAAGGACTACACCGTCGTATCGCCCGCTGTACCCCTGCCGGCCGGGAGCTCGGCCACGAGATCTGTGAAGCAGGGGAGGAGCAGCGTCGGGCCGTATGCGGCCAGCTCGGTGGCGGTGAAGCCGCCGGTGGCGACCCCACAGGTGATCACGCCCGCGTCATGACCCATCTGGATGTCGAATGGCGTGTCACCCACCATCACCGCGGCATGCGCCTCGACGCCGGTCTCCCGCAGGATCTCCTCGACCATGTCCCGGTGGGGCTTGGGGCGCGCGGCGGTATCGGCGCAGCGGAGTGCCTCGAAGGTCCCCTCCAGGGTCTCTTCACTGAGAAAGCGGCGCGCGCCGGCGAGGCTCTTGCCCGTCGCCATGGCTAGACGCAGGCCACGATCCTGGATCGCCGCCAACGCCACCCGCACGCCGTCGAACAGCGGGGTGCGGCCGGAGGCAACCTGCGGATAGCGGCGTCTGTAATCGAGCCGCAAAGCGTGTCGCTCGTCCGGCGACAGGCCCGGCAGCAGGTCGTCGAACAGGACGTGGAGGGGCAGGCCCACGTAGCGCTGCACGACCCGCCGATCGATCGGCGGCAGGCCGTGTGCCGCCAGTACCTGGGCGAAGGTCTCGGTGATCGCGGCGAGGCTGTCGGCCAGGGTGCCGTCGCAGTCGCAGATCACCAGCTCGATGTCGCGCAAGCAAGACATGGCAGCCAATCATACGCCGGCACTGCGGCAGTATTCCGCTCTCCCACCGCTGCCGGCCCTGCACGGTGCTGGGGAGCCGGACCGTGACGCCGCGAGTCACTCCGCGGCGCCGGTGGCCGGGGCGACCTTGCGCCCGGCGCTGCGCAGGGTCATGGCGCCGGCGAGGCAGACGATCGCCATGCCGGTGAGCGACAGGGCGTCGGGGATCTCGCGCCACAGTCCCCATCCAAACAGGCCGGCGAACACCACCGCCAGGTAGATGAACGGGCCGAGCCGCGCCGCCGGGGCGTGGGCGTAGCCGTGGGTGAGGAAGAGCTGCCCAGCCGTGGCGAACACGCCGCTGGCGAGCAACGGCACCCATTGCGTGGCTGTGGGCGTCTGCCAGCTCCAGGTCAGGGGAAGGGAAGAGACAACGGTGGCGATGAGACTGAAGTAGAAGACGATCCGGGTGGTGGGCTCCGTCCGGGTCAGGCGCCGGATCGAGACCATCGCCACCGCTGCGAGTACCCCGGAGGCGAGCCCCACCGGGGCTGCGCTGGTGAACAGACCGGGTCCCGGCTTGAGGATCAACAGGAGACCCGCGAAGCCGATGGCAATGGCACCCATCACACCCGACGGGATTGGCTCGCGCAGCCACACCAGGGCGATGAACGGGATGAACAGCGGCATGGTGTAGTTGAGCAGCACCGCCTCGGCCAGATGCATCCGGCCGATGGCATAAAAGAAGCAATACATTGCCGACACGCCGGACACGGCGCGCAGCAGGTGGAGGGAAAAGCATCCGGTGCTCAGGGTCGGCACGCCGCGCCGCAGCAGCCACGGCAGGAGGGCAACCAGCCCGGCGGCGTTCCTGAAAAAGACCACCATCTCGTTGGGCAGGCTGCAGGAGGCGATCTTCACCGACGCCCCCATGGCGGCAAAGAGCAGGCTAGCGGTAGCGATGAGCGCGGCGCCGCGGCGAACTTGCTGGGTATCCATGGGTAACCGGGACGGACACGAGGGGGCGCGAGCATCAGCGCGGCGCCCTTGCTCTTCAAGGGCCGGCTAGAATTCCGGGACTACTCGCGCTCTGCGGGGGCCGTGGATGCGCCCACGCAGCGTGGCGGCGGTCGGCCGCGGGAGTTGTTGAGGGCGGTACGATGGTGCTACGGTGATACCAACGGCACCCTTTGTTGCCGAATTCAGCCTCGGGGCCACCCGGCGGTCGATCCACGTGGTCGACGATCGGCCGGGCTAGGTCGTCCGAACGGCCGGGCGGAGCGGGCAGACGACCCGCCCCCCCCCCAGCGCAGCCCCCCGAGCCAATTGCCGTCCATCCGGGCGGCCTCATCATCGAGCAGGTCAAGGAGAGCATCACATGTCGATCGTTCGTCACCGTCTCCTGGTCTTTTGCGCGTCCATCGGTCTCGTCGCAGGCACGACGGTCGGTAGCCGCGCGGACGAGGGGCCGAAAGAGAACCCTACGAAGAAAGAGGAGAGTGTCATGGTACAGGACGGCAAGCAGGTGGGAATCGAGTACACCCTTACCCTGGATGACGGCACCCAGGTCGACAGCAATGTCGGTGGGGAGCCGTTGGTCTTTCAACAGGGTGCCCATCAGATCCTGCCGGCCCTGGAGGAGGCGCTGGCCGGTCTCAAGGTGGGCGATACCAAGGAGGTCGCACTCACCGCGGAGCAAGGATACGGACCGGTCCGCGAGGAGGGTTTTCAGGAGGTCGACGCCGGCATGATCCCCGAAAATGCGCGCGTCGAGGGCACCATGCTGGTGGCCGACGACGGCGCGGGCAACAAGCGCCCCGTGCGGGTGCATGAGATCAAGGGCGACAAGATCGTGGTGGACCTCAACCACCCCCTGGCCGGCAAGGCGCTGACCTTCGCGGTGCGGGTCATGGCGATCCACTAGCCGGATCACGCGGTGCGCACCGCCTCGATGGTCTTCACCACGTCCAGGTAGAGGTGGGTCACCCGTTCGACGGCGAAGCCGGCGGCACGTACGTTGCCCACGGTGTCGCGGTCGAGCTCGGTGGTGACACGCGCCACGTGACGGGTGATGAGGGTCATCAGCGCCAGCATAGGGTGGATCGCCCAGTGGCGGCTGTCGGTGTGCTCGAACATCAGCAGCCGTCCGCCGGAGCGTACCACCCGGTGGAGCTCGCGGAGGCCCGCCACGGGATCGGGCACCGAGCAGAAGGTGCAGGATGTGAGTACCGTATCGAAGGTGGCGGCGGGGAACGGCAGGTCCGCCACGTCCGCCTGCACCAACTCGATCGCACCGTCGTAGCGCCGAGCACGCGGTTCGGCGCGGCGCAGCATGCCGGCGCTGATGTCGACAGCCACGATCTCGTGGCGCGGCGGCAGGAAGGGTATGTCGCGACCGGTGCCCGCCGCGACGAGCAGGGTGTGACCGGCGATCTCGGCAAAGAGATCGCGCTTCCACGTCGCCCAGCGGCGTTCCTGGCCGCCGGTGAATAGGTCATAGGTGCGGGATTGTCGGTCCCAGATGCGTGCCGTGCGCTCGTCGGTCACCGATCGCCCTCCGGTCGAGTGAGGCGCGCGTCGAGGCGCTGGAAGGCGAGGACGATGGCCAGACCGACCACGGTGCCCAGGCCCAGGGTCGCGGGCCAGGGGATCTCCATGGTACCGGCCATGGACCCGCTCATCCCCGCCACCATCCCGACCCACATGCCGGGAATCATGACCTCGAACATCCCGGCCCACGGCGCGACCATCAGCGAGCCGCCCACGGCAGCCATCATCCCGATCACCATGCCGGCGGCCATAGCCGGTAGCATCGCAGCGCCGGATGTGGCAACCGCCGCCGCCGCAGCGGCCATGGCGCCGAGACCGGCACCTATGAGACGGTCCAGTGTCCGGTAGAAAGGATTCACGGTGTTAGCTCTGCCTCGCACAGTGGCGCGTGACCGGCGAGATTCGGGCGATCGAGGCGTCCGCAGATCTCGGTGCGCGAGCTGGGGGGCGGTCACAACGCGGAGGATGGGTCTCCGCGGACTGCACCAACGCGCCGCGCAGGGTCTCTCTGTCGGGTACTACTATAAACAAGCTGTCCCTAAATTATCGCGATGAGCGTGGTTGACCTGGCCAATCGAAGTGCGACCTTTTGGCGGCGCCTGGTACAGGTCGGGTTTGCCGCCCTCACCCTGTGGCTAGGGGTGGGGTTCATCCGCTTCGTCCATCAGGCACAGGCGGGTGGCGCCGTTACGCAGACGCGACCCCCGGGGGTAGAAGGATTTCTGCCGATCTCCGGCATGCTGGGTCTGCGCCACTGGCTGGAGAGCGGCCACCTCAACTCGATCCACCCGGCGGCGGTGGTGCTCTTCCTCGCCATCGTCGCGACCGCCTTCGTGGCGAAGAAGGGGTTCTGCTCCTGGGTCTGTCCGGTAGGGACCCTCTCCGAGGGATTGGCCATACTCGGCGCACGACTCCTCGGGCGCAACTACAGGCTACCGCGCTGGCTCGACGTCCCGCTGCGAACCCTCAAATACGCCCTCCTGGGGTTCTTCCTGTGGATCGTGGTGACGATTCCCGCCGCGGCGCTGGAGCCGTTCCTGTACGGGGACTACCACCGGGTGGCGGACGTGAAGACCTATCTCTTCTTCGCCCGCATCGGGCCCGTGGCCCTGGCAGTGGTGGTGGCGCTGGTGGCGGGATCGATGGTTGTCCGCGGCCTCTGGTGTCGCTACGCATGTCCCTACGGCGCCCTCCTCGGCCTGGTTGGCTGGCTGAGCCCCGCGCGGATCCGGCGTGATCCCGAGAGCTGCTCCGGCTGTGAAGGCTGTACCACGGCCTGTCCCCAACGCCTGCCGGTCCACGCCCGCCTGGCCGTGGCGTCGGTGGAGTGCACGGCGTGTCACACCTGCGTCGATGCGTGTCCCAAGGAGGGGACCCTGGTATTGGGCGTGGGACACCACCGGATCGTGCCGTGGAGGGTGGCGGCGCTGCTGGTGGGGGTGTTCGTGGTCGCGGTGGTCGGCGCGCGCGTGGCGGGTCGCTGGCAGAGCGCCGTCCCGGTGGAGGAGTACGCGGCCCGGATCCGCACCATCGATCAGGTGAGTCACGCGCGACCCGGCTCCGCATCGGTCACCGGACCGGCGGCCGCGGCGCCCGGAGTCGCCCGGTGATGGGCGACGGGCGACCGGGATCGCCCGCCGTCACGGCCGCTGTAAAGTTCATCGACGCGGCATAACCTTTTGCTTTTGCTGCGTTTTTCGTACTTCCGGCGGAATGTGATTCAGATCAATGTTCGGTTTCTGAACAGTTTTCCTTC
Organism: Nitrospirota bacterium; assembly: GCA_050050395.1. GTDB lineage: Bacteria > CG2-30-53-67 > CG2-30-53-67 > CG2-30-70-394 > CG2-30-70-394 > DASWHD01. Next base: position 698 of record JASFUG010000090.1, on the reverse strand, counting down.
GAGCGGTTTCGCCCCGGCCGAGCCTATGCGACCAAGCCGGACATGTGGCAGGCGCGATCTGACCGGATCACCTCCGATATTTCAACGACTTACGTGTTTCGTCGATGAAATCTCGACGCGAGGCGCGGTGTGGCACGCCCCTTGCGAAAGCGGCGGGCAAGGCAGACGCGCCGGCGAGCACTGGGGGAACTGAGGGAGGGCCAGCCTTGCGGCCAGTCGTGCGGAGGGTGCGCGGCGTGTCTTGCCTGTCCTAGCCGCTGTCGGCTCGCTCGGTCGAGCTGGAGCCACGGCGTAGCGGCCGCGACCCCAACGGGTCGCGGCCTTTTTCTTTTGCTGCGTGGATCGGAGACCGGCGCTCCCGATTCTTGCGCCGGGCCGTGGGTCAGAGGTGGTGCGGCCGGTTCCGATATCGCATCGACCTACTGGTCGCGGTCGATCTTCTCCATAATGGCCGCCATTCTTGAACCTGCCCCATCCTTCCCCCAGGGGGACACCCATGAGCAAGCCGCACCTCATTACCCTGCCGCCGGTCGAGGCGTACGACAAGATGTCGGGCGAGCCGGACGCGGTGTTCGTCGACGTGCGTTCGGAGCTGGAGTACTTCTTTGTCGGCTCGCCGGTGGGGGCGATCAACATCCCGTGGCGTGACTCCCCGGACTGGGACATCAACCCGCGATTCATCACGGCGATCTCCGAGA
>JASFUG010000089.1:0-9955 GCA_050050395.1 Nitrospirota bacterium | reverse complement strand
CCACCGTTCGGCGGCACCTCGACGACGATGCCCAGGTCGCGCAGCTCCGCCACGTAGTGGCGGCCGAAGACGTCCCTGCCGGTCTTGCACGCCAGCGCCGCCCGCCCTCCGAAATCGGCAACCCCGACGATGGTGTTGCACGCCGATCCCCCCGAACAGCGGTTGACTCGCTGGCCGTCGAGGGCGGCCAGTACCGCCCGCTGCCGCTCCTCATCCACCAGGGTCATGATCCCCTTCTCCGCCCCGATGGAACGCAGGAAGGCATCGTCGGCGCGGACCTCCATGTCCATGATCGCGTTGCCGATCCCGTAGACGTCGTACCCCATGTCGTCTCCCTGGCGATTGGCGGCGTGACCCGTGAGCGGTCCGCTGCCAACGACCTCGTTCGCGGTCACCGTCCGCTGGGCCGGTTGCCGCGACGCCCGGTCTCAGCCACCTCATCGTACGACCGCGTGACGAAATCCACCCTCACGGCATCTCGTTGCGGAACGAGAACTTACCACTTCTCGCGTCGACCACGACGCTCACGTCGCCGGTACCGAAGCCACGGCTGACCGTCCAGTAAGGACCGATGGAGTCCGTGGCCTGGCCCATGACCACGAGGGACATCGTGGTGTCGCTCGAACCGGAAAGGCCGTTCTTCCCCGCCTCGGTCAGCGCCTGGTCACTATCGACGAATTCCTTACCGATCTCTTCCGTGAGATACGCCGTCACCTCGCCGTGGTCGACGATCTCCCCCTCTTTCGTCGCGACGGTGAACCCCTGCTTCCGCTGCGGGGAGTAGAAGATGTACGACCAGGTCGCCGCCGTCCCGTCCGGCTGCACGGAGAGGGCGGAGATCGAGACCGGCACCGCGTCTCGCTGCCACTGCTGCGCCGCCACCAGCGCCTTGTCGAACGCCGTCTTGGCGGTGGTCCCGGCGGCAGAGACCGATGACCCACCCATCACTGCCACGACAACGATCACCGCCGCCCAACGTGCTGCCTTCATACCCGGCTCCATCATCCTTGCGCGTCTCCCGCGCATTCATCCCGCAACTGATCCGACTGCCCGCCCCGGAGGCGGGCAGCGGTCGCCTGACGCCAATTTTGTCCGTGCCGATTATCAGAAGCCGCGCCGCCACGCCAGACCCACCTGGCCATCACCGGCCTGAGGGACGAAATATCCCGTGGCGGCGTCAAGTCCGTGGCGGCGCTGGACCGTCCAGCGCCCGATGGCATACCCGAGAAGCCCGCCCGCCACGGTGTCCGAGAGCCAGTGGCGGTCATCGCGCAGCCGTGACCAGGCGGTGAGGCCGGCGAGGCCGTAGGCCGCGCCCTTGAGCGCCACCGGCAAGTCCGAGTCCTGGAGCACGGCTGCGGTCGAGAAGGCGAGCCCGGTATGAAATGACGGGAAGGCGTGGTCGTCGTCATCCAGGCTGAACGGCCGGAAACCGTGGCTATCGTCATCGACGTCCGGCCGCTCACGTCCAACCACGAGCTTCGCCACGCCGCTGGCGACGAACGTGAACAGTGCCGACTCCCCCAGGGACCACGCGGTGCGCGAGGCAGCGGGATCCCCGGAGACGCCGCGGACGCTGTAGTAGCCAAGCGCGATCGCCGGCCCGACGAAGGCGTAGGCGTCCCCGACCTCGGCGAAGACGTCGTTCCCGTCACTCCACCGGTCGTGGACCTCGTCGTCGAAGACGCCGGCCACCGCCACGGCCCCCAGGCCCCCGGCCAGCTTCAGCCATTGCCACTCCCCCCAGTGCAGCGGCTCGCCGACGAGGGCCACCCCGTCCGCCGCCACCGTCCGCATGGGGCACTGACCGTCGGCGGCCGCCGCCAGGCACGGCCAGGCGCAGCACACCGCCGAGAACACTACGAGCCACAATGTGCCCACGCGGCGACCTCCTCCAGAGCCCACATACGCCTCTGTGCGCACGGTCGTAGTGACGGCATCCCGGTCAACCACGCCTCGCCACCGCCGATCCGCCATGCAGGTTCCGTCCCTGGTTTCCTGTCTCTATGTCGGGCTGTGCCCGCCATGCCGGGCGGAGCCCGGCCTACTAAAAAAGGTCACGGCACGACGACTCCACACTCCGGGATTGCGATGGGGGCGGGAAGGATCCAAGACCCCGCGCGCCGCATCATACCCGATCCTTCCAGCGGCGGATGGCCGCGAAGACCGCGGCGGGAGCCGGGTCCGTGGTGCCGTTGGCCTGGGCGGCAGCGATCACCGCGGCGGCGTCCCAGCGCAGGAAGGGGTTGGTCGCCCGTTCCTCGGCGAGGGTCGAGGGACAGGTGGGCGCGCCGTGGGTGCGCAGGCTGCGCACCTCCTCCCAGCGCCGCCGCAGGGCGTCGCTGTCCGGCTCCACCTTGCGGGCGAAGGCGAGGTTGGCAGCGGTGTACTCGTGGCCGAAGTAGACCCGCGTATCGCCCGCCAGTTCGCGGAGGCGCGCCAGGGAGGCCTGCATCTCCTCCGGTGTCCCCTCGAAGAGCCGCCCGCAGCCGGCCCCGAACAGGGTGTCGCCGGGGAACAGGCAGCCGTCGTCGGCAAAGTGGTAGGCGATGGCACCGTGGGTGTGGCCCGGGATGTGCAAGACCCGCGCCCGGCTCGCCCCGAGGGCGAAGGTCTCGCCGTCGGCCAGGAAGTGGGTCTGGCCCGGGATACGCCCACGGTCACCGGCGAAGCCGGTGATCGTCACGCCACCGTAGTGTATCGCCAGCTCCTCGTTGGCACCGGTGTGGTCCCAGTGGTGGTGGGTACAGAGGATGGCATTGAGGCGTAGGCCACGATTCTCGAGGGCGGCCACGATCGGCTCCGCTTCCGGCGCGTCGACCACCCCCACCCGGCCGCTCTCCTGGTCCACCAGCAGGTAGGCGTAGTTGTCCTCCAGGCACGGCACGGGGGTCACGTCGAGCATCGCCCGCTTTTGCCCGACCCGGCCGCTAAGCACAAGCCATCGGCCGCACTCCCCTGCCAGGATCACCGGAAATGGCGGTTGGCATCCGAAAGAACACCGTCCGTAGGGCGGGCTTCAGCCCGCCGGACGCCGAAACATCTTGAAAGCACGGCCTCGGCCGGTTGAAACCGGCCCTACGAATGGACGCCATACCCGCCAGAATATGGTGCTACAGTTATTTCTGTTGATCCTCTGCGGCCCCTGGGCCTCGTCCGTTCCCCCGGGCCACTCCCCCAGGGGAGTGAGAGGACATGCCGCGTAGCATCGGCATCGACTCCCGAGCGGCGCGCATCGAACACGCCCCTACCGGTCGCGGGTCACTCCATCCCCGCCACCTCCACCAGCGGTCGCTCTGCGTCGGAGAAGTCCTCCCAGGAGCCGGCCATCTGTTCCAGCACCGCCTCGTCGGCGTCGGAGACGTCGCGCCCGACCACGGCGCGCTGCCGCACCCTCTCGCGCAAGACCCTCAGGGGAGCGGCACAGTGGATGATGCGCAGGGGCACCCCGAGCTCCGCCGCCACCTCCAGCACCGGCCGGCGGTAATCGCGCCGCAGGTAGGTCGCATCAAGGACCGCCACGAAGCCGCCGGCGACGATGGCGCGGGCACAGGTCAACAGGTGACGGTAGGTGCGGGCCCCGAGGGCGTCCCCATACAACTCCCGGGCGGGCCAGAGGGCATGGAGCCGCTTGCGCTCCGCATCGGAGCGCACCCGTACGCCCCCCTCCTCACAGGCGATCCGCAAGGCCACGGTCGACTTGCCGCTGCCGGGCAGCCCGACCATCAGGCACAACGAACCGGGCGGCGTCCCCAGGACCTGCTCCGCCACGTCGAGATAGCGCGCGCCCTCCGCCTCGTGGGCAGCGCGCGTCGCCGCCGGTACGCCCGGGGCCGCCGCCGTGAGGTGGGCGATCTTCGCCCGCACCTGCGCGCGGTAGGCGACCCACAGCGGGAAGGCCGGGAGACCGGCGTAATCACCGGTGATCTCCAGGTATCGGTTGAGGACCCGTCGCGCCGCCCGCGGCAGGCCGCGCTCGACCAAGTCCATGTAGAGGAAGGCGATGTCGGAGAGGACGTCGATCTGGCGAAAGGCGTCGTTGAACTCGATGCAGTCAAAGGGCAGGGGCTCGCCGCGCCATAGACAGAGGTTCGCCAGGTGGAGATCGCCATGGCAGTCGCGCACCCGGCCGGCGGCGGCCCGGTCCGCCAGCAGTACGGCGTGGCGGGCGAGGCGTTCGTCGAAGGCGGCGCGCAGCCGCGCGGCCCGCGCGTCGGTCGGACAGGCGGCGAAGTTGCCGGCGATCGCCGCCGCCAGGCGCTCGGGGTAGGAGGCCGCCATGGCCGCGGTTGCCACCGCGGCTCCCTCGTGGAGCGCCGCCACCCGGTCTGCCAGGCGATCGAGGAGGCCGTCCGCCAGTCCGTCTCGTGCCGCCACCCGGTCGAGGCGGTCGCGCGGCGCAAACTGCCGCATGCGCACCGCCCATTCGACCGTCTCGCCAACGCCACCCATGCGCCAGCCTGCCGCAGTGTGGGCCAGTGGCACCACGTCGAGGTAGAGCTCGGCCGCGGCGCGACGATTGAGCCGCAGCTCCGCCTCGCAGGCGGCCCGGCGCTTCTCCACCGTGGTGAAATCGACGAAGCCGTAGTCCACGGGCTTCTTCAGCTTGTAGGCGTACTCCCCGGTGAGGGCGACCACCGACAGGTGAGTGTGGACGATGTCGATCGTCCCCACCGCGTGGGGGTAGGTCGCCGCCTCTTCGAGGGCCGCCAGCCACGGCAGGGTGGCGGAAGATGTGACCATGGGCGCCCTCCTCCGAGGGAACGGGCGACAACGACCTGCTGCACCAAGCCTCCCCTACGTCGCCGGCTTGCGCAAGCGGATCACCGGCCCGACCGCAGGGGATCGGTGGCGATCGCCCGCTGCGCCGCGATCTTTTCCTCAAGCACGCGGCAATCCATCGACCAGATGGCGATCTCCTCCGGGAGATCGTCGCGGTGGTGGCGGAGGCGCACCGCGCGTGGCCAGCGGGTGCCGTCCAGGTGCACGTGCTCGATCTCGTCATAGCGCAGGACGATGCGCCGGGAGTACGCGATCACCAGAAAATCGTCGTACAGGGCGATGCGCACGAACGGCGAGCTGCGCCGCGCCTTGCCGAAGGCGCCCCCGCACACCTCCTGGTGGAGGGGCTCCCGGTCCGCCTCCATCTCGTGGCGCACATCACGGTGCCGGATCCGGTAGGCGAGGGGCACCAAGACCGCCCACGGGAGAATCATCAGGGCGATGGCGACATCGGTGACGGTGACAACCACAACGTCCACGGCGACTCCCGGGCGGTTACAGGTTGCCCAGACCATATCCAGGGTGCGCGGAATAGGCGACCACGCGCCCCCACGACTACACTTGAGCCTCGCCGATCCCTGCCGTAAGGAATGTCGTGGCCTCACCCGACAACACCCGGATGAAGACCTCGCTCTTGACCCTCGCGCTGCTGTTGGCGGCCGCCACTACGATCGCCGCCGGCGAGTATTACAAGTGGACCGACGAGACCGGGACGGTCCATCTCTCCGATTCCCTGGCGGAGGTCCCGCCGCGATACCGTGACCAGATCGAGGAGGGGAGACTGGCGGAGCCACCACCGGCCGTGGCTGTACCGCCGGCGGAGCCGCCCTCGGCGACGGTGGACGAGGCGACCGCGGAGACGGCCGACAAGGCCCCTGCCCCCCCGGAGCCCCCGAAGTTCGAGGTGCAATACCGGGAATACGAGGGCCGCGCCCGCCGCATCCTCGTGACCGCGAGGTTCAACGACCGGGTCAGTGCGACGATGGCGCTCGACACCGGCTCGCCGGACACCCTGATCTCCGCCGGACTGGCATCACGCCTCGGCCTGTTCGACGGCGACCACGGCACCCTGCTGATCCGCACCGGAGGCATCGGCGGCAGCGCCCCGGCGATCCGCGTGGTGCTCGACAAGGTGGCGATCGGTGGTGCGGTCAACGAGTTCGTGCCGGCCACCGTCGTCGCGTCGTCGATCTCGCGAGCGTTCGACGGATTGATCGGCATGGGCTTCGTGTCCACCTACCAGGTGCACATCGACCCCACCCGCCACGTCATCACCCTCCAGAGCCTGCCGGCGAGCGACGACGCCCCGGCCGGCCGTGACGAGCAGTGGTGGCGCAACACCTTCAAGGACTTCGCCCTGTACAAGAATGGCTGGAAGCAATACCGGGACTACCTGCGCCACGAGTCACGCAGCCCCACTGGCGGCATCTCCGACCCGAAGCGGCTGCAGTACGAGCAGGAGTTCTCCGAGGCCCAGTTCCGCGAGGCGGAGAAGCTCTACGACAAGCTCAACCGCTACGCCATCCGCCACTACGTCCCCATGGCGTGGCGGGAGTAGGGCTCTCGGGTCCTACTGCCCGCCGGTGGGCAGGTCGCGCAGCATCGCGCGTCCGCGGGCCACCTGCTGGAAAGACAGCGAGTTGGGGTCTGCCTGCCGCCGCCGCGAAATTTTTTTCGCCCGGGGTGCAAGATTTTCGGCGCAACCCCTGTCTATGTAGATCAGAGCATTTGTTAGCCATGGAGTCGCGGGGTGGGAGGCCGCCGGTCGGATGCCGGTGGCAATGCCTCAGCGAAGTGCGCCGTGGCAACGCGGGGAGGAGACGCCATGATTGCGTGGAGAGGACTGCGCCGGGGGAGGCATGACTTGGGTGAGCAACATCGGCCGGTCTCAGGATCTCAGCGGAGTACCTGTGTGGACGAGACGCGGAGGGGGTCTACGGCCCGGTTCGCTGGCGCTGCATCGGTCGTGATCGCTGCCCTTGCGTGGTATGGGGTGCCGGCAATGGCGCAGCAGGTAACCGTAACCGAGCGGTCGTGCACCGAGGCGCCGCGCCCCCCATCGGATACGGAGGAATGGGTTCACTGCGGGCAGAGCGAGTGCTCGACGGGATGCTCCGTCGTCGTATACGACGGGTGGACGGTCATCACCCGCGACCTACTCACAGGGACAGAGTTCACTGACCCAATAAATTGCTATTGGCCATACCCGTCCGCCGAGGGCTGGGCATGTTTCACATAGCCAAAGTCCGTGCCACCGCATTATTGCGCTTTCGACGAGTGCACGACGGAAGTTGGCGGAGAGGCCCCTGGCCAGCCTGGAAAGGTGCTGTACCGGGTGTCGTGCGGCGGAACGCACTGCAACGCCGATGGCACCATTACGGGCGGAACGTTCTCCACGTACTGGAAGTACGCCGACTGCGACAAGTACTACGACGTCGCCGTCCCCAGTGGGCCGGTTCCGCACTACTTCATTCCTGCCGGTCAGATTGACGCGACCTGCGAGGTTCCCGACTGTCAACAAATCGTGGATGAACTCACGGCCGGCGGGGTCTGCCTTCCGGATGGCCCCTCCTGCGAAGATATTGATGGGGACGACGATGGTGTCGATCGCTGCGACGACTGCGATGACGACAACGCTCAGATCACGGTGCACAAGGACTCGCCCGAGTGCCCGTGCGAGAAACGAGGCCCGCCGATCGCCCCGATCAGCGGCCAGATGACCCACAGCCTGCCGTTGTTCACCGCCCCCGCGGCGATCCCGCTCTCCTTGGAGTACGACTCGAACCAAGGAGTCGATCACGGCGTGCGAGCCGGCTGGCGGACCAGTTGGGATGCGGAGTTCCTCCCCGGCGTAGACACCACGCTGGTCCGGACGCCGAACGGCAACCTGCTGAAGTACACAGCGGATGGCAGCGGGGGTTGGAATCCGCCGGACGGAACACGCTTGCGCCTCACCGGGCCGACGGGAACCTGGCCAACAGAGGAGTATCGACTAACGTGGCCGGACGGCCGACTCCGCGTCTACCAAACAATCCAGCACGCCGTGACCGATGGGATCGCGTTCTCTCCGCGTCTCACCGCGGACCTCGATCGCTCCGGCAACGCGACGCTGCTGAGTTATTCGGCCACGGACGGCACCCTCTCGACGGTCACCAATCCCTTCGGCCGCGCCCTGCACTTCGTGTACACCAACGGGCACCTCTCCGCGGTGTCCGACGACGCCGGCATCACGTATCAGCTGACCTACGATCCATCGTTCCCCGACCGCCTGCAGAACGTCGTCCTGCAAGGCGGTACGGAGCCCGGGTGGACCATGACCTATGAGGATCGAGTGATCAGTCTGGATGGGGGGGCCACGACGGAAACACGCACGCTGCTCACCCTCCTCACCGACCCCCGGGGACAGCAGGAAGCCCATTGGGACTACGACACAAGAGGCCGGGCGATCCTCGGCGAGGGGCCGGACGGCATGGAGGCGGTGCACCCCGCATACAATGCGGACGGCAGCCGGGTGGTGACGGACAGCCTGGGGAACACCACCACCTACGAGATCGTCGAGACCCACGACGTGGACGGCACCCTTCTCTCCACCCAGGTCTCCATCGACGGCTGCTCTTCCTGCGGCAGCGGCGACCAGGTCCGCACCTACGATGGCAGCCATAACCTCGTCAGCCGTGCTGACGCCAACGGGGTCGTCACTACCTACGCCAACTTCAACGCCTGGGGCAGTCCAGGGACCGAGATCCGTGCGGCGGGCACCCCGGATGAGCAGACGATCACCACCACCTACCACCCTCTCTACGACCTGCCCACCAGCCGGACGGAGGCCGGCCCCCTGGGGCCGGTGGTGACCACCTGGGACTTCGACGACCCCGCCAACGACCCCGACCCGGCCACCCCCAACTCCCAGCCCACGGCGCTTGTCTACCGCCAGCTCGTCCAGGGCCAGACCCTGGATGCCGCCGGCCAGCCGGTCCCGTTCACCCGCGTCACCGCCTACACCTACAACGCCTTCGCCCAGAAGCTCTCCGAGGACGGCCCGCTCGCCGGCGCGGGCGACACCACCCGCTGGGCCTACTGCGACGCCGTCGCCGACGAGCCCGCCGCGGCCTTCGGCTGGGACCCGCCGGTGGAGTGCCCGGCCGGGACCAACAACGGCCAGGGCAACGGCAACCTCCTGGCAGTGACCACCCCCACCGGCCAGGTCAGCCGCTACGGCGGCTACGACGGGGCAGGCCGGGCCGGCTACGTCATCGACGCCAACGGCCACCGCACCGATTTCACCTACGACCCCCGCGGCCGCCTGGACACCACCACCCGGCAAGCCGACGGTGCGGTGACCGACTACGACTACGACCCCCTCGGCAACCTCACCGCCCTCCACCTGCCGGAGGGGAACACCATCACCTACACCTACGATGCCGGCCGGCGGCTGGAACGGATCACCGACGACCTCGGCAACTACATCCACTACACCTACGACAGCGAGTCCCACCGAACCAAGGAGGAGGTGTTCGACGCTGGCGGCGTCCTGCAGCGCTACGAGGACTACGCCTACGACGACCCGGCGGACCCGACCGACGACCCGGATCTGCTGTGGAAGACCACCCACCCGGACGCCACCACGGTCACGAATGCCTACGATCCGGTCGGCAACCGCACCGCGACCAGGAACGAGAACGGCGACGCCACCACCTACGACTACGACGCCCTGGGGCGCCTCGTCCAGGTCACCCAGCCGCCGCCGCAGCCCGGCAAGCCGGCGGTCGTCACCACCTACGCCTACGACGCCGCCGGCAACCTCGCGACGGTCACCGACGCCAACGGCCACGCCACGGCCTACGCCTACGACGACGCGGGCCTTCTGCTCTCCACCACCTCGCCGGACACCGGCGTCACCACCTACCGCTACGACGCGGCGGGCAACCTGACCGAGAAGACCGACGCGGACGGCGTCACCGTGACCTACGCCTACGACGCCGCGGGCCGTCTCACCGCGATCCACTACCCCGACATCGCCTACGACCAGACCTTCACCTACGACGAGGCGGCCTCGACGAACGGCGCCGGGCGCCTCACGCAGGTCGCCGACGCCACCGGCACCACCCGCCTGCACTACGACGGCGCCGGCCGCCTGAGCCGCGAGGAGCACAGCCTCGCCGGCGTGCCGTTC
>JASFUG010000088.1:0-10113 GCA_050050395.1 Nitrospirota bacterium | reverse complement strand
CGCGCCGCGCGTCCGAACTCCTTCCGCGGGGCCGTAACAATCCCCTCCCGGCGCTCCATCGCCCACCTCGCGGCCGTCGTTACCGCCGGCCGAGGTTCGTCGCTGCGATCAGCCGTTGAGCGGCCGCGTGAATGCGGCGATCGTCGGCTCCACCAAGCCGCGGAAGTCGTCGAAGGCCATCTCGAAGGCGATCTGATGCGAGCCGGCGTTGAACACGATCTCCGGGTCCGCGGCGAGGGTATTGGAGACGACCACCGGCATGTCGAACAGGTTGCCGAACGGCGGCATCGCCCCGAGCTCACAGTCCGGGAAACGGCTCTTGAACACCCTCTCCTCGGCCAGCCGCACCACCTTGACGCCGAGCACCTTGGCGAGGGCGTCCACGTCCACCCGCTCGGTCGCCGGCAACACGGCCATCATCAGCTTGCCGTCCGCCTCCACGATCACCGTCTTGGCCCACGCCCGGCCGGAAATGTGGGTGGCGGCCGCGAGCTCTTGCGAGGTATAGGCCGGCGAGTGGTGAAGGGTGAGGTAGCGGATCTGCTTTTCGTCCAGGTACGTCTTGAGCTTCTTGGAGAGGGGCATGGCTCACCTCCTGAAAAAGTAGGGGATCCCCTCTCAGCATAGCGCAGCCCCCGCCCGGATGCCGGATCGCTACGGCACCGGAATCTGAAAGCGGCCGCTCAGGGGTATGAACGGGTAGGGCGCGTCGGGCTCCGGATCGTCGATGGGCTCGACGGTGATACGCACCTGATCTCCGGCTTGCGGCGGGTCACTCGCCAGGGCGGCGAACGGGTCGCTGCCCACGAACTGGCCGGTGATGTGCACGTCGAAGCGACCGAGGGAGATGCGTCCCCCCTGACTGTCCTGCAACCACGCCTCGTACACGAAGGCGGCGCCGGTGGCGGCGAGCGGCGGCAAGCCCCGCAGGCTGACCAGCCGGCTGCCGAACACGGGCTCGCCCGCGGCGTTCACGGGGATGCGGACGGAGCCCCTGGCGCCGGCGAGATCGGCCGGGAAGGCCAGGGTCCCATCCTCCCCGGATGGCGGGATATCACCGACCAGGATCGGGCTCGGGCCGTGGGGGCCGCCGGGGATGACGTCGTCGTCGTTCTCGGTTTCGATCGAGATCCAGATCTCGTCGTAGTCGGAGGGATCGACCGGTAACAGGGCGCCAGCGCTGCCTCGTCACTCTCGACCTGGGCGAAATCGACGCCGCGGTTGACGGGATCGACGGCCTTGGCGCTTCCGGGAAGCTGCACGAACGCGGCCTGCGGCGTCACCTCGGTGTTGAATCGCCCGCACGAGATGAAGGTGTCGAGGGAGGAGATCCCGGACACGACGTCGACCGCCCACAGCTCGTAGCGACCGCCATTGGCCAGGGGTGGCAAGGAGCCGAGGGTGAGACGCACCAGGTCGTTCGCGGACGCCCCGCCGGAGTCACGGAGTGCCGCGGTGATCGTCGGCGCGCCGACGGCGACACTGCCGCCGGGGGTGAGCGTCAGGGTGATGGCCGGCCCGTCATCGTCGCCCCTCCCCGCGTCCACCGCAGGCGGTGCAATACAGCAGACCAGGCAAGAGCAGAACGATCAGGCTGCGGCTAGACATGGCCGCGCAGCCTAGCCCGCATTTCTCACCAGCCTCCTGCTGCGGCGGCGCGAGACCGCGCATCTACTGCGTTGCGCTTGGATCGTGTGCTCGACGTACTGCAACGGCCTGCGCGCCCGGATCCAGCGCGCGCCTTGTATCTGCGCACCCTCGCACCGCCTCGCGACGAAACCTGGTGAGAAATGCGGGCTACGCGCCGGGATGGGGATTGGGGGTTGAGGGATGCCGGGGAGGATGAAACAGACCAAGAAATTCGCTGGCCGCTCCGCCGCCAACCTCCCCCCACCCCTCACCCCCAATCCCCCAACCCGACCCCCTTATCCGTGACGATTGCCGCCGCGCGTCGTGTCATGGGGACAAAAAAAACCAGCTACGGCTCCGTCCCCTCCACCCGCGTCTCGGCGCTTCCCTGCGCGAAGCGCACGCGGAGGGGATCACCGGCACGCAAGGTGGAAGCGTCGGTCACGGGGTGATGGCTCTCCGGCCGGGTGGCGATCGCGTAACCGCGTGTCAGCACCGCCAGGGGCGAGACCGCGTGCAGCGTCTCGGCGGCGATCTGTAGGCGCTGCCGTGGCCCTTCCGGCGCATGGATACCGGCCCGTCGGAGTCGTGGTGTGAGGCCGGCGAGACGCGTCTGAGCACGGGCGACGCGGGCGGCCGGCGAGTGGCGCTCGAGGAGGTGGGCGAGGCGGTAGAGGCGCTCGCGATGCGCCATGAGGGAGGCGTACAGGGTGGTTGCGAGGTGCTCGCCGCGCACGGTGATGTGGTCGCGCTGGTCACGGAATCGCTGGCGCTGGTGGATCAGGGCACGGCCGGCGACATCGATCCGCTGGGCGAGGTGTTCGAGGCGGCGCTGCAGGGCCAGCCGCAGGGATCGGCTGCGCTGCGTGAGGGTGGCGAGGAGCTCGGCCTTCACCGGCACGGCGATTTCCGCGGCGTTGGAGGGTGTCGCGGCGCGCACGTCCGCTGCGAAGTCGCACAGGGTGAAGTCTGTCTCGTGGCCCACGGCAGAGACGATCGGTGTGCGGCACGCGGCCACCGCGCGCACCACGACCTCCTCGTTGAAGGACCACAGGTCTTCGAGGGAGCCGCCGCCGCGGCCGACGATGAGCACGTCGAGATCGCCGCGGGCGTCCATCGCGGCAATGGCAGCGGCGATCTCCCCGGCGGCGCCGCCACCCTGGACGCGCACCGGGTGGAGGAGCAGCTCGATATTGGGGAAGCGGGCGGTGGCCACCCGCACGATGTCGCGGATCACCGCGCCGGTGCGCGAGGTGACGATGCCCACGCGACGCGGCAGAAAAGGCAAGCGCCGCTTACGGGTCGGATCGAACAGACCGTCAGCGGCGAGCCGCTGCTTGAGCTCCTCGAAGGCCGCCTGGAGGGCGCCGGCGCCGAGGGGCTCGAAGTACTCGACGACCAGCTGGTAGGTGCCGCGCGGCTCGTAGATCGAGATCCTCCCCTTGGCGGCGATCTCGATCCCTTCTTGCAGCTCGTAGCGCTGGTACTTCGCCTGGAAGCGGAACAGGGCACAGGCGAGGGTCGCCCGGGAATCCTTCAGGTTGAAGTACTGGTGGCCGGAGGCGGGACGCGACAGGGAGGAGACCTCCCCCGCCACCCACACCTCGGCGAAGGTCCCCTCCACCACCTCCTTCAAGTGGGCGGTGAGGTCGGAGACCGTGGCGATGGACGCGGGTGGGGCCATGGGTCGGGATTCTGCGTGCGATTGGCCGCACCGCGGGTCATTCGATGACGAGGTTGATCCGTTCGATCGCGCGCGCCAGGCCGCTCGACTCGTCGGCGTCGATGACCACGCCGTTGATCTGCATCCGTCCCTTCTCCTCCGGCTTGAAGCGCGCCGGCCGGCCGGTGAGGAAGCGCGAGATGGCGATCTCCTTTTCCATGCCGATCACCGAGTCCAGGGAACCGGTCATGCCGGCGTCCGTGATATAGGCGGTGCCGCCGGGGAGGACCCGTTCGTCCGCGGTCTGCACGTGGGTGTGGCTGCCGCAGCAGGCGGTGATGCGGCCGTCGAGATAGTGGGCGATGGCGACCTTCTCGCTGGTGGCCTCGGCGTGCATATCGACGAACAAGACCTGCGCCTTGTCGCGCAGGCGATCGATCTCCCGGTCCACCACCCGGAACGGATCATCGAGAGGCTGCATGAAGACCCGCCCCATGATGTTGATCACCCCCACCTCGATGCCATTACGCGCGGTCACGGTGCGGGCGCCGAGCCCCGGTGTTCCCGGCGGGTAGTTGGCGGGGCGCAGAAAGGCGCGCTCCGCGTCCATGCCACCGACGAACCCCTTCTGCGCCCACACGTGGTTGCCGGAGGTGACGAGGTCGAAGCCGATGCCGAGGAGCTCGTTCTTGATCTCGCGGGTGATGCCGAAGCCCCCCGCGGCGTTCTCGCCGTTGGCGATCGCCAGGTCGATGGCGTGCTTGTCCAGCAGGTGGGGCATGGCCTTGCGCAGGGCACGACGCCCCGGCTTGCCGACCACGTCGCCGATGAAGAGGAGATGCATGGGGAGGGGCTAGGGACTAGGGGTGAGGGGCTAGGGGCGGTGCCGGCCCTGCGGGCCGGCGATTATGCCCAGTTTGCGTCACTACCCCCGAAAAATTCGATGGCCGCCAAGGGCGGCCATCCATCCCTAGCCCCGAGTCCCTAACGCCTAGCCCCTGAAGTAGGGACGGCGTAGCCGTCCCCCTACTTCGCATACTCCACGAAGCGGCTCTCGCGGATGGTGACCACCTTGATCTGGCCCGGGTAGGTCATCTCCGACTGGATCTTGTTGGCGATGTCCTGGGCGATCACCCGGGCGTCCACGTCGCCGATCTTGCTGTAGTCGACGATCACCCGGATCTCGCGCCCGGCCTGGATGGCGTACGACTTCTCCACACCGTCGAACTCGGAGGCGATGCGCTCCAGGTCGGTGAGGCGCTTGACGTGGGTCTCCACCGCCTCCATGCGCGCGCCCGGACGGGCCGCGGAGAGGGCGTCGGCTACCGCCACCAGGATCGACTCGACGCTGTTCGGCTCCACCATGGCGTGGTGGTAGAGGATGGCGTTGAGCACCGTCTCCGGCTCGCCGTACTTCTTCGCCATGTCCGCGCCGATGTGGGCGTGGTCGCCCTCCATCTCCTGGTCGATCGACTTGCCGATGTCGTGCAGCAGGCCGGCACGGCGCGCCATGGCCTCGTCGCAACCGAGCTCCGCGGCCATGTGGCCGGCCAGCAGGGCGACCTCCTTGGCGTGGTCGAGCTGGTTCTGGCCGAAGCTTGTGCGGTAGTTGAGGCGGCCGAGGAGCTTGACGATCTCGGGATGGACGCCCTGGATGTTGAGCTCGTAGACCGTACGCTTGCCGTCCTCCTCCATCTTCTTGTCCAGCTCCTTGCGGCACTTGGCGACGGTCTCCTCGATGTACGCCGGGTGGATGCGGCCGTCCTTCACCAGTCGGCTCAGCGCGATGCGCGCGACCTCGCGGCGCACCGAGTTGAAGCCTGACAGCACCACCGCCTCGGGGGTGTCGTCGATCACCAGGTCGATACCCGTGGCCGCCTCGAAGGCGCGGATGTTGCGCCCCTCGCGACCGATGATGCGTCCCTTCATCTCCTCCGCGGGCAGGGGCACCACGGTGATGGCATGCTCGGAGACGTGGTCGCTGGCCATGCGCTGCATGGCGAGGGACATGATCTTAGCGGCACGTGTCTCGCCTTCCTGTCGCGCCTCGTCCTCGATCTGGGTGATGAGCCAGGCGGCCTGGTGGCGCGCGTCGCGCTCCAGATGCTGGATCAGCTCCTCCTTGGCCTGCTCCGGGCTGAGATGGGCGATGGCGGCCAGCTCGTCGACCTTCTGCTTGATGAGGTGGTCGTACTTCGCTTCCTTGTCTTCCAGTCGCTGCTCGAGCTTCTTGACGCCCTTCTCCCGGCCCTCCAGCCCCTCCTCGCGCCGCGCCAGCGCCTTTTCCCGGGCCTCGACGCCCTCCACCTCCTTGGCGAGGTGGTGGCGCTCGTCCTCCAGGGTCTTGCGCAGCTGGTCGGCGGACTTCTCGGCCGCCTGCAGGAGCCGGTCGGCCTCCAGCTTGCCGCGGCTGATGAGCTCCCGGTGCTCCAGATCCGCCTC
This sequence comes from Nitrospirota bacterium, assembly GCA_050050395.1. Lineage (GTDB taxonomy): Bacteria > CG2-30-53-67 > CG2-30-53-67 > CG2-30-70-394 > CG2-30-70-394 > DASWHD01. The sequence continues at coordinate 4,379 of JASFUG010000088.1, read as the reverse complement.
GCGGCGCAGGCTGTCGGCGGCGGAGCGACCGTCTGCAACGAGGCGCTCCGCCTCGCGCGCCGCGGAACCGATCTTGGAGTTGATGAACAGGCGTTGACCGACGGCGCCGGCGACCAGACCGCCGGCTGCCACGAGTATCAGGATCATGGTTTCCATGAAGTCACCTTGGTGAGGTGTTATCGATAGGCCCGGTGTCATCCGGGGCCGTGGTGGGCTCGTTTACAGGCTCGATACGTTCTCGTGACCCGTTTGAGATTCGCTGCGCGATACGCTCAGCAATCGTGGGCTCAAAACCCTGATCCGAAGGGTGATAGAAAGACCGCGTCTCCGGTAGGTAGTTCTGCGGCACCCAGTGGCCGGGGTAGTCGTGGGGATAGAGATACCCCACGCCGTGGCCCAGGGACCCGGCCCCCTGGTAGTGGGCGTCCCGCAGGTGGAGGGGCACCTCCATGGTGGGGCGCTCACGGATCTCCCGTGTGGCCTCGCTGATCGCCACGGTGGCGCTGTTGCTCTTCGGTGCGGTGGCGAGATACAGGGTCGCCTCGGAAAGGATGAGCTGCGCCTCGGGCATGCCGATCCGCTCCACGGCGCTGAACGCCGCGTTCGCCAGGGACAGGGCGCCGGGATCGGCGAGCCCCACGTCCTCCGCCGCCAGGATCACCAGCCTGCGGGCGATGAAGCGCGGGTCCTCACCGCCTTCGATCATCTTCGCCAGCCAGTAGACGGCGGCGTCCGGGTCCGAGCCACGCACGCTCTTGATGAAGGCGGAGATGGTGTCGTAATGCTCGTCCCCGCCGCGGTCGTAGCGCCGCCCGCCGTACTGGAGATGGCGGCGAACCTCGTCCTCGGTGATGTGGACTGGAGCGCCGGGCGTGGTCTCGGCACCCAGGACGCACAGCTCCAGGGAAGCGAGCAGCCGCCGTCCGTCGCCGTTGGCGTAGCCTATCAGGGCGGCGCGTGCCGACTCCGTGACCTCGACCCGCAGTCCACCCAGCCCGCGATCGACGTCGGTGAGCGCCAGGTCGAGTAGCTTGACCAGGTCGTCCTCGCCCAGCGGGCGGAGCCGGTAGAGCTGGCTACGCGAGCGCAAGGGTGGGGTGAGAGAATGGAATGGATTTTCCGTGGAAGCCCCTATTAGAACGACATTTCCCCGCTCGGTGTCCGGGAGCAGGGCGTCCTGCTGCACCTTGTTGAAACGGTGGATCTCGTCCACGAACAGCAGGGTGGGGGGACGGCCCAGCGCGCGCAGCCGTGCCCCCTCCGCAAGGAACGGCTTGAGCTGCGGCAGCCCGTCGGTCACGGCGTTGAGACGGCGCAGCGCCGCGCCCGCGGTGGCGGCGATCACCTGCGCCAGGGCGGTCTTCCCGCACCCCGGCGGTCCGAACAGGATGAGGGAGTGGAGCTGGCCCCGTTCCACCGCGCGCCGCAGGGCGCTCCCCGGAGCGGTCAGGCCGGGCTGCCCGAGGATCTCGTCAAAGGTCCGCGGTCTCAGGCGATAGGGCAGCGGCCGCTGTGCGTTGTGCGCCGTCTCGGAGTCGTCGGATACCTCGGTCTCGAACAAGTCCACAGCAGGCCCATCGGCACGACCCCCCTGCCAGCACTGCTGTCCGATCCCTGATCCGTCGTAGGCATCGGCCTCATCTGCGGGATTGGGAACCCCGCCTTACCGTGTGGGTTTTTTCCTGAACCTGGCTTAGACAGGTTGGGAATCGGGGAAAGACTTCAGGCTTCTCTGCAAGAGAGCATGCTCACCGTCTCTCGATCGTCATCCCGGGGGGGTAGTGTTGGTTCAGAGAAAAACATCCCATCACGCGTAAGGCAGGGCACATCAGTCCCTCAACACGGCCTCGATTTGGCTGGTTTGTGCGTCAATGAAGGAGTCGAACCGCTCAATCTGTTTGGTGGCTTGAAGCAGCTCGTCGGCCATGTGGACGAGCGTCAATACGGCAACTTTTTCCAGTGGAGCGTCGGAGATCTGGTTCCCGATCTCCCGTAAACGCGAGTCTACCATAGCGGCGGCGGCCCGCACATCCTCGCCCGAGCCATCGGCCTGGAGGTGGTAGTTCCTGCCGGCGATCTTTACGGTGACGGCTCGATCGGTCACGGGAATCCTGTTCTCGGTGCATCCGGGCGGGGTCAAAAGAGGGACAGCTCCCCGACGGCGGACGCCGGGCTGCCCTTGGCCTGGCGACGGGCCGGCTCCTTGGCGCCGGTGGTATCCGGGGAGGCGTGGGTGTCGGGCGGCGTGGTGAGGGCCTTCGACAGCGCGGCGTCCATCGCCTCCAGCCGCTCGCGAATCGTCTCCCGCTCCCCGCGCAGGGTAGCGACCTCCCGCCGTAGCTCCTCGCTCTCCTGCTCCGTCGTGCTCAGCTGACCCTGCAGACGATCACGCTCCCCGCGTAGATCCTCCGCGATCTGCACGAGTCGACTGGTCGCTCCTTGCAGGCGGGCAAGGCGCTTCTCCTGAGTCTCCATGGCTCCCCCGAATCGCAGGCGACTACTGCGCCGCAGGGTAGGGACAGGTCGGAAAGGGTGTCAAGGGATGGCCGCGATTGCTGGCGTCCGACGTGGCCGGCTGACGTGGTCGCGGCTCGGTTTTGACGTACTTCCGGTGCTCTGGGATTATGCGGGTCACGCCGTGGCGGCCGTTGCCACGCGGGCGTTACCGGTGCCGTACGGTGAGATGGACAGTAAGCATCTTCGACAAGCTGGCAGAGTGGCACGATAAGACATGGGGCGGATGGTGTGGTGGCCGGCAGGATGTCGGCGCACCACATCACGGTGGATTCATGAATCCGGCCGCACGCTGCAGCGTAATAGGAGGTTTGCGGATGGGTCGTTTGCGTTGGTTGTGGTTCGTGCTGGCGATGGCGTGCGCTCTTCCGGTCGGGGCGGAGGACCTCGATCAGGCAAAGGTGCACTTTGACGCAGGCATCCGTCATTTCAACGCGGGCCAACTGGACGCCGCGTTGCAGGAGTTCAAGACCTCGGTCGAGCTGAACCCGCGCTCGGCGGAGACCTTGAACAACATCGCCGCGATCTATAACGAGATGGGCATGCTCGGCCAGGCCGAGGACTACTTCCAGAAGGCGCGCCGGCTCAACCCGGACTACGAGCTCGCCCACTACAACCTGGCCCGCCTCTACCTCACGCTGGCGCGCGACGAGTACGAGCACGTCATGCGCTTGACCAAGGACGCGGATCGGGCAGAGGAGGCGCGGAGCTATCTCAAGTCCCTCGACGAGGTCCTCGGTAACGAGGCCACGGAGGCCACCCAGGTCGAGCCGCCGCCCGCGGCGGTACGTCCGCCGCCGGCCACCGAGCCCGGTAAGCTGGCACCCGCGGGATCGGTCGACGCGCTCTTCCAGGAGGCCAAGCTCGCCCACGCCAACGGCGACCTCGATCGCGCGGTGGAGCGCTACCGGCAGGTGGCTGCGGCCCGTCCGGACGATCCCAACGTGCAGTACAATCTCGGTTCGGCTCTGTTCGCCAAGGAGGACTACCAGGGTGCCATCGCGGCGTTCGATCGTTCCGTCGAGCTGGATCCCAGCAACGCCGAGACCCACCACTTCCGCGGTGCGACCCTGGAGAAGCTCGGCCGAGCCAACGAGGCGATCGAGGCGCTCAAGCAGTCGGTGGCGATCCACGACAGCTACAAGGCCCGCTGGCTACTGGGGGTCGTCTACGAGCAGGTGGGGGATTACGCCAGCGCCGTCCAGGAGTTCGAGGCGGTGGCGCGGATGGAGCCGGACAACAAGAAGATCAAGGAGTACCTCGAAGAGGCGCGCATGATCCTGGCCATGAAGGGGGGTGGCGAGGCGCCGGCGGCGCCGATGGCGGATCCGTGGCAGCGCGAGCGGGCCTGGCTGGAGGAGTGGCGACAGGCATGGGAGGCGCGCGACGTCGATCGTTATCTGTCGTTCTACTCGGAGGCGTTCAGTGCCCGCGGGCGAGGTGGCAACAAGGACAAGGCCGCGTGGGCGGCGGAGAAACGCGACAAGCTGCGCCGCGCCCGGCCGCAGGTGAAGATCTCCGATCTGCGCGTGCAGAGGAATGACGACATCCTGGTGTTCTCGTTCGTCCAGGACTACCGGGACCGTGGCTATGCCGACCACGGCTTGAAGAAGCTGTTCGTGCGGAAGGAGGGGGGCAAGCTGCGGATCGTGAGCGAGGAGTGGCGCAAGCTGTGATCCCGTGTCTGACGTACCCCGGCCATCGTCATGCCGCGCGGGGTGGGGGGTGGATGAAGGCGTGCCTCGCAAGCGGTGTGATGTGGGCCTTGCGACGGCCGTGCGGCACGCCGTGCCGGATGCTCGGTGGTGACGGGAGATGAGGCGCAGACGATCGTGGTGGCTGCTCGTGGTGATGGTGGTCGGCCT
>JASFUG010000087.1:0-10156 GCA_050050395.1 Nitrospirota bacterium | reverse complement strand
CCCCCGCAGAGGGCAGCGGGCCGCTTGGATAACGCGGCAAGCCAGGAAACCAAGAGGAAAATCTCGGCGTAGAAACTTTCCTGGTCTCCTGGCTTCCCGCGTTCATCGACCTGAAGCGAGCCGGTGGTTGACAGGCGCGCGGTTCCTGCCGAAGATTTCTTTCATGTTCATTTTCGCCGTCCTCCCGATGTCCTTTGATCTCGCCCTCCGCGTATGGCGTACCGCCGTCGCCCGAGAGGTCCGCGGGAGGATGCAGCCGTAGAAGCCAGACGCCTACGAGGTTGCCCCAGGCCGCGGACCCGCAAGGGTCCGCGGCCTTTTTTTGGTGCTCGCCGCAACGCGAATCCCACGCAGGACGCAGACCCACCGTTTCCGGAATCGTCGCCATGTCCATTCCCATTGCCTATCTCGCCGTCATCCTGATCTGGTCCACCACGCCCCTGGCCATCAAGTGGAGCGCCATGGGCGCTGGGTTCGCCTTCGCGGTCATGGCGCGTATGGCCATCGGCGCGCTCCTCGGGGCGATCTTGGTGGCGTGGCTCCACGGCGGCCTGCCGATCCATCGCCGGGCGCAGGCGACGTACGTGGCGGGAGGGCTCGGTATGTTCGGGGCGATGCTGTGCACCTATTGGGGAGCCCAGTACATCAACTCCGGGCTGGTGTCGGTGCTGTTCGGTCTCTCTCCCTTGGTCACCAGCCTCCTGGCGGTGCTTTGGCTGGGCGAACGGGCCCTGCAGCCATCCAAGGTCTTCGGAATGGTATTGGGGCTCGCCGGCCTGGCGGTGATCTTCGCCGGGGGTACTGAGCTGGGCAGCACCCACGCCATCGCCGGGGTGACCGCGCTGTTGGCAGCGGTGCTGATGTACTCCACGAGCCTGGTATGGGTGAAGCGGATCGGCGACGACAGCCCGCCCCTGGCCACCACCACCGGCAGCCTGCTGGTCGCGCTGCCGCTGTTCATCACCGCCTGGGCGATGGCCGACGGCCACCTGCCCCATGGAGTGCCCGCCCGTGCCGGTGTGGCCATCGTCTATCTGGGGGTGTTCGGTTCGGTGCTCGGCTTCGCCCTGTACTACTACATCATCCGTCACCTGGAGGCCGGGCGGGTCGCCCTCGTCACCTTGGTCACGCCGGTCCTCGCCCTGATGCTCGGCAACCTGGCCAACGGCGAGCAGATCACCGTGCGGGTGCTCCTCGGCGCCGCCTGCATCACCACGGGGCTGGCCATGCACCAGTGGCCGGCGGTCGCCGCCTTGTGGCGCGTGCCGCGCCGCTGAGCCGTGTATTTTGTGGAACCGCCATTCATCTCGCTCTACCTAACGACGGCCGTCGGAGATACAGTCGTGCGCATCTGCACGATACGTAGGGCGGGCTTCAGCCCGCCGGACGCCGAACGGTGGTGAGAGGGCCTTCGGCCGGTTGAAACCGGCCCTACAGATCGTCGCTGGTCTTGACTCCTGCCCCCCATCCATGCGCCTCGTCATCTACCCCGGCACCTTCGATCCCCTCACCCTGGGCCATCTCGACATCGTCGAGCAGGCGGCAGGGATCTTCGATCGAGTGCTGGTGGCGGTCGCACAGTCGGCGGGCAAGGCGCCGTACCTCGACGTCGAACACCGGGTTGCGGCGGCGGCCGCGGCGGTGGCGCCCCTCGGCAACGTCGAGTGCGAGTCGTTCGACGGCCTCCTCGTCAACCTGGTGCGGCGGCGCGACGCGTGCGCCGTGGTGCGCGGGGTGCGCGGCCATGGCGACTTCGAGATCGAGCAGCAGATGGCGCTCACCAACCGCGTACTCGCCGGCAGCCTCACCACCTGCCTCCTGATCCCGGCGCCGGAGCATCTCGGCATCGCCTCCAAGCTGGTGCGCGAGATCCTCTCCCACGGCGGCGACGTCTCGCAGCTCGTGCCGCCGGCGGTGCTGCCGTTTCTGTAGCCCGCCATGCCGGGCACAGGCCGGTCCACGTTCGGACCCCTAGTGCCGGAAATACTTAGCGGCCGCCTCATCGTGACAGATTGAGCGTATCCCCCGGGATGGGGTATAAACTTCTCCCTTTGCGCCGCTCCGGGCAGGGGAAGGGGGGGCGCTTGCCGGCTGGCCCGCAGTCCCGGCCAGGGACGGCGACGGTGGCGGCGGCACCACCTCGGGTGTGAGAACAGGCATGATCAAACGGGTCCTTATCGCCAATCGCGGGGAGATCGCCCTGCGCATCATTCGAGCCTGCAAGGAGCTCGGCATGCGCACCCTCGCGATCCACTCCCAGGAGGACTCCAACGCCCTGTACGTGAAGAAGGCGGATCGCTCGGTGATCGTCGGACCGGGCCCGATCAAGGGCTACCTGAACATCTACCAGATCATCGAGATCGCCAAGCAGTTCCACGCCGACGCCATCCACCCGGGCTACGGCTTCCTGGCGGAGAACGCCGAGTTCGCGCGCGCCTGCGAGGAGAACGGCATCGCCTTCATCGGCCCGTCGTCGGTGGCGATCGCGATGATGGGCGACAAGATCACCGCGCGGAACCTGATGGTCGAGGCCGGGGTGCCGGTGGTGCCGGGCACCGATGGCGCGGTGGACGTGGACGGCGCCGCCGCCTTCGCCGCCGAGGCGGGCTACCCGGTGATGCTCAAGGCCTCCGCCGGCGGCGGCGGCCGCGGCCTGCGCGCGGTCTACTCCGAGACGGAGCTGCGCGACGCCTTCCAGTCGGCCAGCTCCGAGGCGACCACCGCCTTTGGCCGCGGCGACATGTTCGTCGAGAAGCTGGTGGAGCGACCGCACCACATCGAGTTCCAGATCCTGGCGGACCGCTACGGCCACGTGGTGCACCTGGGGGAGCGCGACTGCTCCATCCAGCGCCGCCACCAGAAGCTGGTGGAGATCGCCCCCTCCCTGCTGCTCGACGACGACCTGCGGCGGCGTATGGGCGAGGCGGCGGTGTCGGCGGCGCGGGCGTGCAACTACACCAACGCCGGCACGGTCGAGTTCCTGGTGGACAAGGATCGCAACTTCTACTTCATGGAGATGAACACCCGTCTCCAGGTGGAGCACACGGTGACGGAGGAGGTGACCGGCATCGACATCGTCCGCGAGATGATCAAGATCGCCAACGACACGACCCTCTCCTTCACCCAGGACGAGGTGGAGCTGCGCGGCCACGCCATCGAGGTGCGGATCAATGCCGAGGACCCGCGCAACGACTTCGTGCCCACACCGGGCAAGATCACCGCCTATTACTCCCCCGGCGGAGTCGGGGTACGCATCGACGGCAACGCCTACCCCGGCTACACCATCCCGATGTACTACGACTCGATGATCGCCAAGATGACCGTGCGCGGCCGGACCTGGACCGAGACCACCGCGCGCCTGAAGCGGTGCCTCGACGAGTTCATCGTGCGCGGCGTGAAGACCACCATCCCGCTCTACAAGCGCATCGTCGAAGACGAGTTCTTCCTGCGCGGCCGCTTCGACACCCACTTCCTCCAGGACCGGGAGAAGTACCTCACCTACAAGGAGGAGCGCGACCCCACCGACCTGGTGCGCGCCGTCTCCGCCGCCATCGTCGCCCACCACGGGATGTGATTTTTCAGCTTTCAGCGATCAGCTTTCAGCTCTCGGCTAAACGCCTTCAGCTCTCACTCGCCTCGGCCTTGCGAGACCATGGAATCCCACGCCAATCGGAAAGATTGTCCGCGCAGCGGTCCCATCGAGCTGATGGCTGACGGCTGACAGCTAGAGGTAAAGCCATGCCCAGCCCGTTAGAGCGCATCGACACCACCCGCCACGTCGGCATCACCGACGTCACCATCCGCGACGGCCACCAGTGCCTGCTCGCCACGCGCATGCGCACCGACGACATGCTGCAGGTCGCCGCCGACCTCGACGACGTCGGCTTCTGGTCGATCGAGATGTGGGGCGGGGCGACCTTCGACTCGTGCCTGCGCTTCCTCCAGGAGGACCCGTGGCAGCGCCTCAAGCTGCTGCGCGAGGCGATGCCCAAGACGCCGATCCAGATGCTCCTGCGCGGCCAGAACCTGGTCGGCTACCGCCACTACCCGGACGACGTGGTGGAGAAGTTCATCGAGGTGGCGGCGGTGAACGGCATGGACGTGTTCCGCATCTTCGACGCCATGAACGACATCCGGAACCTGGAGGTGCCGATCCACAAGGCGCTCCAGGTGGGCGCCTGCGTGGAGGGGGCGGTGTGCTACACCCAGTCCCCGGTCCACACCCCGGAGCTGTTCGTGGACATGGCGCGCCAGTTGGAGGACATGGGGTGCCAGGTGATCTGCCTCAAGGACATGGCGGGCCTGCTCACCCCCAGCAGCGCCTACCGCATCATCGGCGCCCTCAAGCAGGCGGTCGACGCGCCGGTCCACCTCCACTCCCACGACACCTCGGGGATGGCGGTGGCGACCCTGCTGAAGGCGATCGAGGCGGGGGTGGACATCGTCGACACCGCCATCTCCACCATGGCAGGCGGCACCTCCCACGCCCCGACCGAGACCATGGTGGCGATCCTCGACGAGGGTGACCGCCCCACGGGGCTGGAGATCGAGCCGCTGGAGGCGATCGCCAGGAAGGTCCGGGAGCTGCGCAAGAACTATGTGGAGTTCGAGAGCGAGTTCAACGCCGTCGACCCCAAGGCCCTGCACTACCAGGTGCCGGGGGGGATGATCTCCAACCTCGCCAACCAGCTCCGCGAGCAGGGCGCCCTGGATCGCATGGTGGAGGTGATGGCCGAGGTGCCCCACGTGCGCAAGGACATGGGGTACCCGCCCCTGGTTACCCCGTCGAGCCAGATCGTCGGCAGCCAGGCGACCCTCAACGTCCTCACCGGCGAGCGCTACAAGTCGATCACCGCCGAGACCAAGAACTACTTCCGCGGCCTCTACGGCCAGTCCGCGGCGCCCAAGAACCTCAAGGTGCAGCAGATGATCATCGGCGACGAGGAGCCGTTCACCGGCCGCCCCGCCGACCTCCTGGAGCCGGAGCTGGACAACGCGCGGGAGGAGATCGGCGACCTCGCCACCTGCATCGAGGACGTCATCTCCTACGCCGTCTTCCCCAAGCAGGCCCGCCCCTACCTCCAGGCCCGTGCCGACGGCACCCTCCAGCAGCCCATGCCGCCGGGGCTGACGCAGCCCGCCGAGACCGCGGGCGGCGGTCCCATCTACGCCCCCACGGACTTCCGCGTCAGCGTCCACGGCGAGGAGTTTCACGTGCAGGTGGGCGGCGCCGGGCGCAAGGGCGAGGACGGACGCCGGCCCTTTTTCCTGTACGTCGACGGTCAGCTCGAGGAGGTCCTCATCGAGACCCTGCAGGAGATCGTCCCGTCCCAGGAGGGCAAGCTGACCGCGGCGCCGCGCAAGGAGGCCGGCCGGCCCCAGGCCACCGAGGACGGCGACATCACCACCTCGATGCCCGGCACCGTGGTGCGGGTGGTGGTCAAGCCCGGCGACGAGGTGAATCCCGGCGACACCGTGCTGGTGGTGGAGGCGATGAAGATGGAGAACGAGATCCACACCCCGGTGGCCGGCAAGGTGGAGGAGATCTTCGCCGCCGAGGGCGACGCCGTCAGCCCCGGCGAAACCCTCGTCCGGGTGCGGTGACACGGCCTTTCACCACGGAGACACAGAGCTCACAGAGTACCCGCGGAGATTGAAGGTGTGGCGCTCGTCGCGCTCGATATGGCGCCAATCCGTAGGGCCGGTTTCAACCGGCCGGCGCCCGTCGCGCCGGAGAAGGTGCCAACCCATAGACCCCGTTTCCCCCGGCCGTCGCTCGACGCGCGGGTTACGGCACCAACCCGTAGGGCCGGTTTCAACCGGCCGATGCCGTCGCTTCAAGAGGTGTCGGCGTCCGGCGGGCTGAAGCCCGCCCTACGCATCGCGCTTTCCTCACCGCGTCATTCCGAGGTGAACCCGGTGCCCACCCAGACACAAAGAAGATCTCTGTGCCCTCTGTGTCTCCGTGGTGAAAAAGTAGTGTGGCGAAGGGCCGGGCCGTGAGCGTCGACTTCGAGGTGATCATCGTCGGCTCCGGGCCCGCCGGCAGCTCCACCGCCCTGCACCTCGCCGCCCGCGATCCGGCCCTGGCGCGGCGCACCCTGATCCTGGAGAAGGCGGTCCACCCGCGGGTGAAGCTGTGCGCCGGTGGCATCACCGGCAAGGGGCTACGCATCCTCGACCGCCTCGGCCTCCCCCTGGGCGTCGACTTCCTCCCCATGACCGGGGTGGAGATCCGTTACGGCGATCGCCGCCGCTACACCCCGTGCCCGGGCCTCGGGGTCACAATCCAGCGCCCCGCCTTCGACGGCTGGCTCGCCCGCAAGGCGGCGGAGCGCGGCGCGATCCTCCACGAGGGAGAGGCATTCACCACCGCCGAGGTCGAAGCCAATCGCGTTGTGGTCACGACGGAGAAGGGGAGCTACACCGCCCGTGCCCTGGTCGCCGCGGACGGCGCCGCCAGCCCGGTGCGCCACGCCCTCGGCTGGCCCGCCCCCCGCCACCGGGCGCGGCTCCTGATCCTCGACACCGAGCGCGGCCCCCACGACGACAGCCTGCGCGACGACACCCTGTACCTCGACTTCGGCCCCATGGGGGAGGGGATCCACGGCTACGTCTGGGACTTCCCCACGCGCATCAACGGGCGGCTATACATCAACCGCGGCCTCTACGACCGGGGCGATCCCGACTCGGCGAAGGGAAGCCTGAAGGAGCCCCTGCGGCGTTTCCTCGCCGCGCGCGGCGTCGACCTCGACGCCTGCCACCTCCAGGGCCACCTGGAGCGGGAGCTGGACCCCGCCGGCCCCTTTGCCCGGCCGCGGGTGCTCCTGGCGGGCGAGGCGGCGGGAATCGACCCGGCCCTGGGGGAGGGGATCGCCCAGGCCCTCGCCTACGGCGACCTCGCCGCCCGCGAGCTGCTTCGCGCGGCCCGCAGCGGAGAGTGGTCGTTCACCGGCTACCGCCGCCGCCTGCTCCGCTCCCGCCTCGGCCAGGAGCTGACCGGCACCCGCAGCCTCGCCAATCGCCTCTACGGCCCCAATGGCCGGCGCTACCTCGACCTGTTCCTCGCCAGCCCCCGCATCAACCGCCTCGGCACGCGCTTCCTCGCCGGCCGCCTGCACCCGGCGCTGCTGTCGCTCGCGGTACTGCCGTCGCTGGTGGCGATGCCGTTCGTGGGAGCAGGACGAGACCGCGATCACTGACCAACGCAGCGCGGGCGGTATTGGGTCTCGCGCGAAGCCGCGAAGAACGCGAAGGTGGCCGCGACTGGACACCAATGTGGCCGTAGATCGAATCTGGATGCAACGCAGCTTTGGGGAGGATTCAGGCCGGACGACGTGCGCGCTCCACGCCATGAGGGAGAGGCTACGGCTGGTTGACGTTGTGTACGGCTTTACGCACGGTTCTATTCTGTACGTCGGAGGTGTTCCCCATGGCCACCATCACTGCAAGCGAGGCGCGGGCCCACCTGCACCGGCTCATAGACGAGGCGGCGCAGTCACACGAGCCGATCCGCATCATCGGCAAGCGCGCCAATGCGATGTTGATATCGGAGGAAGATTGGTCGGCTATCCAGGAGACCCTCTACCTCCTCGCGGTCACGGGATTGCGAGGATCGATCAAGCAAGGGCTACAGACCCCGGGCGCCGAGTGTGAGGAGAGCCCGGGCTGGTGAGCCGGAGGCTCGTGTCCACCGAACAGGCCCGCCGGGACGCCAAGAAGCTCGCCGCGAGCGGTCTAACAGCACCGCCTCGTCTACCAGGTTCTCGAAGAGACCCGGACCGTCAAGGTCCTCCGCATGTGGACCCACTACGAGTGAGGGGCCACGAAGGATACGAAGAACCGCCAACGTAGAAGCGAAGGCATCAAGCGGTATCTGGAGTAACCACCTATGAAGATGGCAGATGAGCAGGCCGGTCGATTCGTCGTGTGCATTCGCAACGACGACTACGGGTCGGGGTCAGGCATGTGCTAATGCATTATTGCTCGGACTGCGGCGGTCGGTGGCGCGGGGTTGCTGCCACCGGCTTTGTGAGACACGGGCCGCGACGTACGGTAAGCAGCGGTTGGGGTGGGCAGGCCCAGGAAGGAGGGCCTTTCGCGATCCTGAATGTGCGGGAGTAGCTCGCGATTTCAGTTAGGTAGGAGTTGTCTTGAATGAAGGTGTGGCTAACGCGTGCCTCGATCTTGCATGCGTTCCTCGTTCTCATGTGCAGTGTCGGGGCGACGGCGGGGACTGGGCGGATCGTCTGGAACCGTGGGGACTGGAACACGGAGCAGATCCAATGGCTGCGGTTCCAGGAGGCGCTCAAGCTCATGGGGAAGGATGGGCGGCCGGCGGTGATCGTCTTCTCCGCCGACTGGTGCCCGCACTGTAAGCGGTACAGCCGGGTGTTCCGCGATCCGGAGGTCGTGGAGCTCTCCCGGAAGTTCATCATGGTCCTGGTCGACGTGGACCGGGACTGGGAGATCAACCAAGCCCTCGGGAGATACGGCACCTACGTGCCTCGCACCCTTTTCGTCGGCCGAGACGGTAACGTGGAGTGGGCGCGGCAAGGCTGGAAGCCGAATTATCCGCACCTCCTGGATCAATCCACGTCAGGCGAGCTGAAACAGCTCATGCGCGACACGCTTGCCGGGGTGAAGGCCCTGAACTTGAACTAGGGCGTCAGGGCTTGCGTCATTGCATGCGCGACGGGATCAGGGCGCTGCTTACTCCATCGATGCCTGTTGCAGCTGGGCGGTCTCCGCGAGTCGCTTCTTCAAGAGATTGCTATACGCCAATCCCAGTTTGACTCCGTAGTCGGCGTACGATCTGGACGCCCATTCGATGGCGGAGCCGAGGTCGCCGTTGATCTCGTTGATGATGGCCATGTTGTAGCAGGCGCGTCCCGCGATCTCTGGCTTGGAGTTGGAGACCTCCTCGTACCAGAGCTCGGCCGCGCCGTCCCAGTCGCCGGTCTGGGCCCGTCGTTTGCCGGTCTCGAGCTTGTCGCTGCCCCGCACGAAGTAGTCCCGGGTGACCCTTGCCCGTTGGGGGAGGACGTTGAAGGCGTAGGTGGAGCCGATCTCGCTGCTGGTCTGCTTCACCGCTTCGTTCCGGCCCAGGACGGCCATGGCCGCCTTCACCGGGTTGATGCCGACTCCCTCGGCGCTGATCACGTGGTCGATCGTCCGCTCATCCCGGAGGGCTTGGCTGGATGGATCGTAGATTCGCCAGCCGGTCTTGATCTTTGTGGTGACCGTTGCATGATGCTCGACGAGAGGGACCTTCACGCCCATGGGTCCAACCACCTGCTTCGTGACGGCGTCGTAATCGATGTCGGAGTCCGTGTCGTAGTAAGACAGCTCGAAGATCGCGTCGACGTCGTTCTTCCGGCACAGCCTGTCAACCTTCTTCCAGGGCAATGCGGGCGGCACCCTGTATGAGTCGGATCTCTCCACGTGCGCGTTGTGGATGATCTTGACGTCGGTGAATCGTTCGAAGGTGGACAGCTCCTTGAAGAGCGCCTTGACCGCGGCGTCGGCGCCGTCCTTGTCCAGGTTCTTACTCTCCAACGACAGGACCTCGTCGACCTTCGCCAGTTTCTGATCGTCCTCGGATGGGACGCTGCGATTGATGATCCCCACCTTCTCCACGCTTGCCGGCAAGTAGACCGGAGCCGGCCGCGTGACACTCAGCGTCATCTGATTGGTCGAGGCGCAAGAGCATAGGGCGGAGCACAATACCGCCAAGGCGAAGGCATGGAGGCTGTTGATGGTTTTCATACCGTAGACCTTCGTGAGGGGAGATTGGCCTTCCTGGCTCGCCAACTGAGACGTGGGTGGGCCGGTTCGATGATGGGATTAGGTCGTCGAGAACCTCGGACGCGATGGTCTCCACTGGATGCGCACATCGTTCAAATTTGAGGTAGCCGATGACCTCGTATCGAAAGAATGGGCGTCTGCGAGAGGTGCCGGCCGGGGAGCGTCACCCGCTTCGTACCGGGGTCAGACCGGGGCTGGGGAGCCGGTGAGCAGTGTCTACGGTGGATGCAAACCGCACCTGACACGGCGAGCGCGTACCTCGGCAGTAAGGACAGGGTCCTTTAGGCTAGTGGACTAGCCGGCACGGGCAGCTGTGTCCATCTGCGGTTCCCAATACGGAATCGGGCAC
>JASFUG010000086.1:0-10248 GCA_050050395.1 Nitrospirota bacterium | reverse complement strand
GCCCGGCCATGGATCTCCCTGCCTATTTTGATACCCCCAAAGATCAGCCACTATGACGCCGAACTGATACACGAAATAATACGTTAAAATGCATCAGGAAAAAGAAAGCAAGATATATTCCACAGTTTATGGATCAACGAATCAAAAGATTACTCCTTAAACGACAACCAATTATAAACCGCCCTCCGACATGGGCGAAGTCGGCGATATAACGAGGGCCTGGCGGCCGCCCACGAGCCGTAAAATAAATGAACTCAAACCAACCGCAGGACGCGTAGGACAAACGTAAGCCATTGCAATCACTAGATACGATCAACGTAAAATTTTTGAACAACTGGGGTGGACCGTCGTCTCAGATCGAGACCTCCCCGGATGGGGTTGCTCAGCACTCGCAGGCTGACCAGCCCACCGCGGGTGACCGATGGCGTTCCTTTCCCGCGTCGATCCGCGCCTCGCCCGGTCGTTCGGCAGCGTGATCGCCGGCGCGCCGTTCTCCACCGCCCTGCTCACCTTCTCCCTGGGCGCTCGCACGGGGAAGGACCAGCTCCGCCGGGGGATCGGCCGTGGTTGCGCCCTGCGAGCCCCGGCTGCGCCGCGTGGCCGACCTCCTGGAAAGCGAAGCGGTGATCATCGATCGGGCAGACGAGATCGTCTCGGCCTCCCGACGCCGGGCCACATCGTCTGCCCGCGCTGCGCCTACATGCAGCTCGACCCGGACTTCGACGCCGCGGCGTGAGAGGCCGCTACCTAGCCCCGCGGAATCGCTGGCCACGCGGCGTTCGCGCCGAAAACAAGGGCGGCGCCCCTCCGGTCCGGCCGGAGGCGACGCCGCCCTCATCCCTCCCGAATGCTGCCGCTCAGGCGCGCACGGCCATCTTGCGGCCGGCGCCCCACAGGCTGGCGAGACCCAGCCCCATGAGCAGCCAGGTCGACGGCTCGGGGATCGGCACCTGCGAGAAGCGCTGGTCAAATCCTGCTAGGAACGCGTAGTCCGTCGAGTCTTGAGCCCAGACCAGGATGTTCTTGGTCACCCAGATCTCGCTCTGCGGGTCGAACGTCGCCGAGCCACCGGGAGGGTAGGTTTCAGTGTTATCCAATATACTGCGCTCGGCGTCCAGCACGCCGAGATCATCGAGCAGGGGTGCCGTCCCGATGTTCTCTAGGACGTACGAGCCGAGGTCATTGAAGCCATCCGATAGGAAACCCCAACCCGCATTGATCTCCAGGCTGGCGTCGTCGATCTTGTACAGGGGATCCAGCACCGAGACGTGGAACGCAAACGAGAAGTCGGTGTAGGCGTAGAGGTCGTCGCCGTTGACGTAGAACTCGTCGTTCAGGACGTCGAACCGGAGGCCGTAGCCCGAGCCGTTGTCGGCCAGCCCGGTGACGTCGATGTTGTCCGTATTGACCGCGTGGAAGTCCGACGTGTCCTCGAAAAGCACCTCGAATTGATCGAACAGTTTGTCGCCCGCGGTGATGGATCCGCCGGCCACCAGGTCCGTCAGCGAGATCGCCTGCGCGACCCCCGTCGCCGCCAGCACCAGCGCCAACGCCCCCAGGGTGCTAAGGAACTTTCTCATGGTCGTTCTCCCTTCTCTCCTGCCGCTTATGTGAAAGGTCCAGGCCCCCCGGACACGCCGGGGGGCCTAAACGTTGGGTCGGCTGGTTACTGGATGGCGCAACTCGGCCGGGTGCACTGCGGGATACACGCCTTCACGTCCCGCGGGTTGATGACGCCGTCGCCGTTGGCGTCGCGCGGATCATCGGGACCGCTGGCCGGCTGGTTACGCGCCCGGCTGATCAGACGCAGGTCCATCCGGTCGATGTCGCCATCGCCGTCCACGTCACACAACACTACCTGCGACGTGCAGGCGCCGGGATCCTGGTCCGGGTTCGGGGTGGTCGGGCAGTTGTCGCAGACATCCCCCACGCCGTCGCCGTCCTGATCTTCCTGGTTCGGGTTGTCGACCGCCGGGCAGTTGTCCACGTCGTCGCACACGCCGTCGCCGTCGGTGTCGATGCAGCCGCCGCCAACGGAGCGCTGCAGGACCAGCAGGGCGTAGGCCTGCGCGGCGTAGTCATTCCAGCGCGAGGTGCCACCGCCGTCGACATACTGGCCGCCCGCCACCTGGTGGGTGAGGATGGTGTACGCGTAGTCGAAGTACCAGCGGGCCGGCTCCGCGGGGTCGTTGTAGTAGCCGGCGCCGCCGGCACCGAACAGCGGCACCCGCACCACCGTCGTGGGATCGAGGTGGAGCTCACGGTCGGGGAAGGCCGGCGCACTGGCGGGCGGCAAGGTGCCGAGGTCGGCCGTGGAGAGGTTGCCGCCGGTCGGGGTTACCCCGGAATCCTCGATAAATGCATACGCCTTGGAGGAGCTCCACAGGTAGTACCAGTAGGACGGCCAGCCCTCCGAGTCGGTCGGGGCGGTGCTCGTGTAGCGGTAGCGGTTGCGTAGCCACTCCAGGTAGCCCTGGATGCTCGCGTCGTTCAGGTCAGCCCCGCCCACTTGCTGAATCCAGGTGCCGGAGGCGGTCTGCTGAGGGGTGTTGCAACTCCCCACGTTGTAACCGTGTCCGCGCTCCGTGGCGGTCAAGATCCCCCCGGCGGAACAAGCCTCCCCGACCAATCCGTTGGCCACATAACCGGCGCGCGCGGCTGCCGCCGCGGCGTCGAGCTGGGCGAGCCGCGCCGGGTCCGAGTAGGCAGCATCCGAGTAGACTCCGCGCACCGACGCCAGACCCGCCACCACGAGCTGGGTGGTGGACGAGTCGTCGCAATCGGTCAGGCCAAAATACTCGTAACACCAGTAACCGCTCGGGTTCTGGGCCGCCATGATGCGATCGAAGAGCGTGTTGATCGCCGCCAGGACCCCCGGATTGGGACCACCGGTGCGCAGGTAGACGGAGAGGGCCATCATGTCCTGCCCGTCACGGTAGGCGTAAACCTCCTGCGGGAGATGTTGCGCCAGGATGAAGTCCACCACGGTGTTCATCCGCGCCTGGTCGGCGGGACTCGCCAGGGCGTACCCCTGGGTCAGGGAGTTGGGGTCGGCGCTCTGGCGCTTCTCCTCCAGGGCGAGGAGACATAGCCCGGCGGCATCGCCTGCAGAGCTCGGGTTATTGAAGGCACCGGCGCTGTCCAGCCATGCCAGGCCGTTGTCGATGGAGGTGGCGACGTCGGTGCTGAAGTTGGTGATCTGGGCCTGGGCCACGCCGCTGAGGGTGATCACCGTCGCGAGGACCGTGCCGCACAGGTACTTGCCGGTCATCGCGATCCCGCGAGTGAGTCGATCATGCTTCTTCATGGTCTTGTGTCCTCCCTGGGAGAATGGGCTTAGGTGCTGAACGAAGGGAGCAGGGCCCCCGCCCCGCTCGGTTACGCGCCCGGCACACGGCCGGGCAGATCACGGATCGGACCTCCTTTGCCTGCCAGTCTGCGAAAACGCACACGAACGAACCGGCCCGGCCCCACAAGCGGCCGGACCTCCCACACGAACCTTGCAAACGGCAGGCCAGCGGACTGGCACCATCCCCTGGCGGCGCGAAGGACATAGAACTATTTGATTTTTCAGAGACTGCCCGACCTTCGGGAACGATCGGAGGATGCCCGCAGGGATGCGGTCGCGGGGAGCCGCGATTTTTCCGTAAAAGATCCTGACACAACAATCGTGCCACCGCTGGCGCCCACGAAAAATCATCTGTATTTTCAAGGAGTTTTAATCCGATAAATTCTTCAACAGTCCATCTCTCCGCCCATCTCACCCTGCGACTGGCCCCGCTCCCGTGCGTGCCTCACAATGCGGCATTCCCGCGCCAGGGTTGCGGGGGTGCCGGTTCCCCGAGCGCGGCCGCGGGAGCGGGTCGGGCCGCAGGCAGGGCTCCGCAGGTCTTGTAACGTGTCGCCACTCCAACGTATCTA
This sequence comes from Nitrospirota bacterium, assembly GCA_050050395.1. Lineage (GTDB taxonomy): Bacteria > CG2-30-53-67 > CG2-30-53-67 > CG2-30-70-394 > CG2-30-70-394 > DASWHD01. The sequence goes on along the minus strand of JASFUG010000086.1, from coordinate 6,327 downwards.
CCCGCGGATCGCCCTCTCGTTTGCGGCGGTGGTGGTCGTGGCGCTGCTCAGCGCCGCCCTGCTGTTCCTCTCCCTGGTGTCACGCGCCGGCGAGGAGCGCCTCGGGCAGGACATGGAGCGCGCCGCCCAGGTGATGTCGCGCTTCGGGGCAACCCTCGGCGATGGACTGGTCCAGCGTCTCGCACAGGTCCTGGGCAACGAGGTGGCGATCATCGGCCCGGGCGACAAGGTCATGTCGTCGTCCCTGCCGGCGGAGCAGTGGCCCGACCTGGCGGAGCAACTGCGTGGCCACCTCCGGCCGGACGGACCGAGGGGGACCGGCAGGACCTTCTCCGTCTCGCTGCCCGCCGGACAGTTCGCCGCCCTGGTGAGACCGCTGCAGACCAGCGCCGGGCTCTCCCCGGACTGGCTGGCCCTGCTGTCGCCCAACGCACCGGAGAAGGCGTGGAAGCGCAAGATCGCCACCAAGGTCGCGTGGGTCACGGCGGGGGCCATCGCCTTGGTGGCACTCCTCGGCCATCACCTCGCCCGGCGCATCACCCGTCCCATCCAGGAGCTGTCCGCCGTCGCCGGGGACATCGCCGCCGGCGACCGGGGCCGCCGGGTCGGCGCGATCGGCTACGGGGAGGTGCGCGATCTCGCCACGGCCTTCGACGCCATGGCGGCCCAGCTCCGCGACACCGAGGAGCGGCGGCTTGCGGCGGAGCGACAGGCCGTGGCCGGACGCCTGGCTGGCACCGTGGCCCACGAGGTGCGCAACCCCCTCTCGTCGGTGCGCATGCTCGTGCAGATGATCCGAAATCGCCTCGTGGACAGCGAAGACTTCCGTACCGAGTCACGCTATGCCGATCTGATCCTGAATGAAATCGAACGAGTGGAGATCGTCCTTCAAGGTCTTCTTGACCTATCCCACCCGCGACCGTTGCGTCTGCGACCCACCGACGTGGAGGCAGTGCTGGACGAGGTGGTCTCCCTCACCCGCGCCCACCTGGAGCACCGCCAGGTGCAGCTCCAGAGGGACACGTCGGGCACCAGCCGGTCCGTCGAGGCGGACCCCGGCCGCCTCAAGCAGGTCGCGCTCAACCTGATCCTCAACGGCTGCAATGCCATGCCCGACGGGGGCACCCTGCGGGTGGCGACCCACTGGCCCGCGGGCGAGGCGCGGGTGGAGATCCACATCGACGACACCGGTCACGGGCTCGATCCGGAGCGAGCCGAGCACCTCTTCGAGCCGTTCCAGACCACGCGGGAGGGGGGCGTGGGCATCGGCCTCGCCATCAGCCGGCAGATCGCCCGTGAGCACGGCGGTGACGTAACTCTCACCTCCCTCCCCCAGGGCACCCGCGCCACCGCCTGGTTTCCGATACGATAGCGGTTGGCTGATCGCCATTATCCCCGCTGGGAAATGTTTTGACGATCCCTCACGGCGGCCGACTAAGGTCGGCCCTACGTGTAGGGCGGGTCTCAACCCGCCGGCAAGCTAGCCGCTGAAAGCTGACAGCTGAGAGCTACCCAATGGCCCGCATCCTGGTCGTCGACGACGACGCCGCCATCTGCTTCGCCCTGGGCGAATACCTACGCGGGGAAGGCCACCGGCCCGCGGTGGCCGCGTCGGGGCGCCAGGCCCTGGAGCAGCTGAGTGAGGAACCATTCGAAATGGTCTTCCTCGACATCCAGATGCCTGGCATGAACGGCCTCGACGCCCTCACGGAGATCGGCCGCCGGTGGCCGGGCCTGCCGGTGGTGATCATCACCGCCCAGGGGGGAATGCAGACCACGGTCCGGGCCATGCAGCTCGGGGCGTACGATTACGTCACCAAGCCCATCGACCTGGACCGCATCGGGGAGCTGCTCGAACACCTCCGACGCAGCCGCGCCGAGCAGGCACGGCCCACCAGCCTGCCGGAGGTGGGCGAGGCGGCGCACGAGCCCCACTCCCTGCTGGGCAGCAGTCCGGTCATGCAGGAGCTGTTCAAGCATATCGGCCTGCTCACCACCAACGACCTCACGGTCCTGCTGCAGGGCGAGACCGGGGTGGGCAAGGAGCGCGTGGGCCGGGCGATCCACTACAACAGCCCGCGCGAGGTCCACCCCTTCGTGGCCGTGAACTGCGCGGCAGTGCCGGAGGCACTACTCGAGAGTGAGCTATTCGGCCACGAACGGGGCGCGTTCACCGGCGCCAGCCAGATCCAGATCGGCAAATTCGAGGCCGCGGGCGCCGGCACGATTCTCCTCGATGAGGTCGGCGACCTGCCCCTCGGCCTCCAGGCGAAGCTCCTGAGGGTCCTGCAGGAACGGGAGTTCTCCCGCGTGGGCAGCAGCCGCGCCCTGCCGCTCCGGGCGCGGGTGATCGCCGCGAGCAACCGGGACCTGGCGGAGTCTGTGCGCACGGGCGAGTTCCGCAAGGACCTGTACTACCGGCTCCACGTCGCCTCTATCATCATCCCCCCCCTGCGGGATCGTCCCGAAGATATCCCCGAGCTGGTCGCCCACTTCCTGCAGGAAGCGGCGCGACGCCTGTCCGTGCCGCCACCGACCCTGGCGGAGGAGGCGCTGGAAAGGCTCGTAGCCTATCCCTGGCCGGGCAACGTCCGGGAGCTCGAGAACTTGATCCACCGCACCTGCGCCTTCGCCCGCCATCCGGTCCTCTCCTGGGACGACGTGGCTCCCCACCTGGAGGCAAGCCAGGCCCTGTCGCAGCCGGAGCGCGATGCGGGGGACACCTGGCAGGACCATCTTCGCCAGCAGGTGCAGCAGCACACCCCGGGAGGACGGGACGGTGGCGAGTCGGACGGCCTGTTCCGTCGGGTGATCGCCGCGACCGAACGCACCCTCCTGGAGGAGGCCCTCGCCCGGACCGGCGGCAACAAGGTGCAGGCAGCCCGCCTGCTGGGGATGCAGCGCTCCAGCTTCCGCAAGAAGCTGGCGCAACACGGGCTGTAGCCGCGGTGGCCGAGCGTGGCCACTTCGTGTCCATCTCGTGGCCGGTACGGCGACGGGGAACGGTCCACATCCCCTTTTGTGGAGCGGGTTTGAGATGCAGGGCCCGTCCGCCGATATCTGGCCCAAGACTTGCTGCAAGATCTTCGGATGGTCATTGTCCTCCCCGTCCGCCGGACGCCCCCGATGTGCGCGTGCACATGTCCCCGGACGATCTCACTGACCATGCGGCCGACCCTTCGTCCGGATGCCACAAAGCCCGGACGAAGGGGTTAGGGCGCACTCCTCTCGATGAATCGACGGCGAGCAACCCAAGGGGGCTAACGTGCACACCTGCGATCGGTTTGGAATCTGGTTCATCGGCGCGCGGGGTAACGTCGCGACCACCACCCTGGTGGGCGCCTACGCCCTGGGCCGCGGGCTCTGTCCCCCCACCGGCATGGTGACCGCCCTGCCCGAGTTCGCGCACCAGCAGTGGGCACCGTTTGATGAGGTCCCGTTCGGCGGCTGGGACATCACTGGCACCACCTTGCAGCACCAGGCGCAGGCGATTGCCACGGCGGCCGGGACCCTGCGCCCCGACATCCTCGACGGCGCCGCCCCCTGGCTGGACGACTGCGACCGCGAGATCCGGCCGGGCACGACCACCGGCTGCGGCGAACGAATCCGCCAGATCGCCGGGACCGGCCACGCCGTGCCCAGCCAGCTCGGTCGCCTGATCGAGTCCTTGCAGAACGATCTCCGGTCGTTCCGGGAGCGGCATGACATCGACACGGTGGTGGTGATCAACCTGGCCTCCACCGAGCCGCCGCCGCCGCCGCAATTCGTCGGCGAGGACCTCGACCAGCTCCGCGCCGCGATCCGCCGCAACGACGCAGCGGGACTCCCCGCCAGCGTCGTATACGCCTACGCTGCGATCGACGCCGGCTTCCCGTACATCAACTTCACCCCTTCCACTGGCGCGTCGGGCCTCGCGCTCCGCCAGCTCGCCGAGCTGCGTGGCGTCCCGCATTACGGAAACGACGGCAAGACCGGGGAGACCCTGATCAAATCGGTGCTCGCCCCGCTCTTTGCCATGCGAAACCTGCGGGTTCTGACCTGGCAGGGCTACAACCTTCTCGGGAACCAGGACGGCAGGGTCCTGGACGATCCGACCAACAAGGCGTCGAAGGTACGCAGCAAGGACCACCTGCTACCGAAGATCCTCGGGTATACACCGCACACCCACGTCGGCATCGACTACGTCCCCTCCCTGGACGACTGGAAGACCGCCTGGGACCTGATCCACTTCGAGGGGTTCCTCGGCACGCGCATGACCCTGCAGTTCACCTGGCAGGGGTGCGACTCGGTCCTCGCCGCGCCCCTGGTCCTCGACCTGGCGCGCCTCACGGCCCTTGCCCATACCCGCGGCGAGCGCGGCCTCCTCACCCACCTGGCGAGCTTCTTCAAGAGCCCGATGGGGTGTACGGACCATGACCTGACCAGCCAGTTCACCCGCTTGCAGCAATACCTCGCGCAGATCGCCACGGCGGCACCGGCCGCCCCCGCTGCAAACGCACCGCCGATCGAGAACACGGAAGAGGACCCGGAACCGCATTGATTGGCATCCCTGGGAGACTCCGGCGGGTCGCACCCGGCGTCCTGGGGTGCGGCGCGATCCTCGCCTGCGCGATACCGGCGGGCGGCACGGGTGGTCTCCTTGCCACGGCCCTCGCCCCCGGTATCGTGGCCCTCGCCACCGTCGCGACCCTGGCGGTTGACCCGTGGCGCTGGTCCGGTGCCACCCCACGCCTGGTCTGGCTCGCACGCGGCGCAGCCGGCCTGTGCACCGCCACCCTCGGCCCGCCGATCGCGGCCGGCGTTGTGTTGGGTACCGCGGGCGGCCTCGGATTGCCCGCCACGGCCCTGGCCGGGTACACGATCTATCTGGCGGCATTCGTGGGACTGGCATTGGGTGCCACTCTGCTTGCGACGGATGGCTCCACCGGCGTCAGCGCCGCGGCGCTGCTAGTGGCGTTGAGTTACGCGCTGCCGCTGATCGTCCTCGCCGTGGCGGAGCTCTTTCCGCGGCCCGAGGCGGCGATCGCCGCCGCCGTCGCCGTCTGGCCGCCGGCGATCACCGCCGGTCTCGTGGGGATGGACCTGATGCGCCTACCTTGGTGCTACACGAACCTGCCGGTCGCCTATTACCCTTACGCGTATCCCTCCGTCTGGATCGCCGCCGGCCTCTTGATCCTACCGACCCTCCTCCTGCACGCCCGTCTCTGGCTGCGCCGCACTCCACCGATCGGATGGCGCCAACCCTTCTGGAGCACACCATGAAGAGAATCCCGAACGTCGTCGCTTCCCTGACCGTCGCCCTCGCCCTGGCCGCGCCGTACTCCGCACTGGCCGAGCCCGGGAAACCCATGGGCGTGAAAGAGGCCACCAAGAGGGGCGTGGATCACGCCCTGCGCTGGCTGCGCGGGGAGCAGGGCGAGGACGGCTCGTGGTCGGGCCATCCCGGCATCACCTCCCTCGTCACCCTCGCGTACTTCGAGTCGCCGCGTCACTACAAGGAGGATGAGGGGCCCTTCGTCTCCCGCGCCGTCGCCTACCTGCTCTCCAAGGCGCGGCCGAACGGTGCGATCTACGACCGTGACAACCCGAGTTACAACACGGCCCTCGCGATCCGCGCCCTGGCCGCCACCGGCAACCCGGCCTACCGGCCGCGGATCGAGAAGGCACGTGACTTCCTCATCTCCCTCCAGGCGGACGAGGACACCGGCTACGCCAAGGACCAGAAGTACTACGGCGGTATCGGCTATGGCGGTGATGAGCGTCCCGATCTGTCCAACCTGCAGTTCGCCATCGAGGCCCTGAAGGCGGCCGACACCGATCCCCACGACCCGGTCTGGCAGAAGGCCATCACCTTCCTCAACCGCTGCCAGAACCGCAGCGAGTCCAACGACCAGGCGTGGGCGGCCAACGACGGCGGCTTCGTCTACGCCCCGGGAGAGAGCTTCGCTGGCGGCACCACCTCCTATGGCTCCATGAGCTTCGCCGGCATCAAGTCGCTGCTGTTCGCCCACGTCGAGCGCTCCGACCCGCGGGTCCAGGCCGGCCTCGACTGGCTACGGGGCCACTACAGCGTGGACGAGCATCCCGGCCTCGGCCAGCAAGGGTATTACTACTACGTCGACACCTTCGCCCGCACCCTCTCCATCCTCGGGGAGCCGACGTTCCGCACCGCCGACGGCACCGATCACCCCTGGGCCGAGGAACTGGCCCGCAAGCTCCTCTCGTTGCAGAGCGACGAGGGCTCCTGGAGCAACCCGGAGGGGCGCTGGTGGGAAGGCAACAAGCACCTGGCCACGGCCCATGCGGTCCTCGCCCTGTCCGCCTGCT
>JASFUG010000085.1:0-10312 GCA_050050395.1 Nitrospirota bacterium | reverse complement strand
CGCCGGGACGAGCGCCGGGCTACCGCTCCCGGGCCGGGGGGAGACGACGGCGGCGGATGCTTCGGGCACCGCAGTCGAAGAAGAGGCTTCGGGTGCCGGCACCGGAGGTGGTGGCGCGGGGGGTGGGGGTGCCGGCGCCGTCCGTGGTCGCGGCTTCACCACCGGCTCAGGCCGGGGTCTGGGCGGTGGCACCGGATCCGGCGGCGGTGGCTTCGGCCGCGGGGGTAACGGCTCCACCACGGGCTCAGGTGCTGTCTCCGGTTGCTCGCGGAGGGCCGCTGCCGGGGAGCGGGGCTCGGCCAGCAGCCGGACGTGTACTACCTCCGGTGGTCCTGCCGCCAGCTGCGGCAGGACCGGGACCCGGAGGAGGAGGGCGAACCCCGCGGCGTGGATCGCCGAGGAGAACAACGTCGCCCTCCACAGTAGCCGTGAGGTGGGCTTCACGAGGTCCACCGCGGGCTAGAACGACGCCGCCAGGGTGACGGTTGCACCCAGGCCGGGCTCCGGCACCTCGTCGCCGGTCGCCAGGTCGCCGACCGGAAGGAAGGCCTCGCGGGTGAGGTGCTCGTGGTAGGTGCGGTCGAGGAGGTTCTCGACCACCACGGTGAGCTGCCACCGGTCGCCGAAGCGCCGTCCGCCGCGTACGTCGAAGGTGGTGAAGCCACCGGTCTCGTCCTCGCCGAAGGTGGCGTCTGCCCGGTCCTGGCGTGCCACCAGACGGCTACCCACAGCCCCCCAGTAGCGACCGTCGGGGTCGTCATAGCGGAGCTGGAGGCGACTGGAGAGGGGGGCGATCTCCGGCAGGGGCTGGTCGTCGTCGCGGTTCTGTCCCTCAATGTAGGTGAGGCTGCCGGCGATCGCCCAGGCATCGGTGACCGCCCAGGTGGCGGCGGCCTCGCCACCCCAGAGGAAGGCGCGGTCGAGGTTGTGGTACCCCTTGACCACGTCGTTCACCCCGTCGTTGTTGAAGTCCCGCAGGCGATCCTCGATCACCGTGACGAGGATGTAGTCCTCGACCCGGTTGACAAAGCTGTCGGCCGAGAGGGTGAGGGGGCCGGCGGTGCCCTCGACGCCGACGTCGAGTTGCCAGCTCCGCTCCGGATCCAGGGTCGGGTCGCCGACGCGGTAGCCGCCGGGGGCCGGGGCGAACGCGGCGTACCGCTCGGTGGCGTCGGCCGTGCGCACGGCGCTGCCGGCGCCGACATAGGCCTGCCAGCGGTCATCGATCTGCCAGCCAAGGCGCAGGTTGCCGCCGACGTTGAATTCGTCGGCGTCGGTGTCGGCCGCGTCGCTGCCGTAGAACGCGACGTACGCCTCCTCCACCGTCGCGCCCGCGAGGGACGAGGCGGCATCGGTGGCGTCGGCCCGGGCGGTGACCCGGTCGGCCCGGCCGCCGGCCCGCAGGGTGAGTCGGTCGCCGATGGGCCGCTGCCACTCGGCGAACAGGCCGAGGTCGGTGATGTGGGTGTCGGGCCAGAGGCGATCGCGGGTGGTCATGGGCATGCCCATCATCGTCATGGTGCGGTCGCGGGTGGCGTCACGGGCGACGCGATAGCCGTCGCCCCCGAGGGACAGGGTGCCATTGCCGGTCTTGAGGTCGACTTGCGCCCGACCGCCATAGGTGTCGGCGTCGCTGTCGGTCTCGGCCTGCATCGCGGCGAAGTTGGGCTTGTGGTCGTTGTTCATGATGTGGTCGACGGTGTTCAGATACAGACGACCTTCGTAGCCCGTCACCCGCTCCGACACCCCTTCCCGTTCGAGGCCGAGGGCGTAGCGGTAGCTGCTCGCCTTCTCCGCATCCATGGGCAGGGCCGGGTAGGCGACGTCGCGATCGAGGTGGCTGGCGAGGGACAGATCGAGGCGGCCGAGGTCGGTCGCCAGACCCAGGTCGATCGCACCGTCGATGGCGGTGAAGCCGGCCGGCACCTCGGTGCCGTCCCCGGCCTCGTAGTTGTTGCTCTCGTGGTAGCCGGCGGTGGCCGCGACGTCCAGCCGCTCGCCGCGAGCGCCGGCCGACGCCTCCACACGGCTCCCGGCGCGAACCGTGTCCCACGAGATCGAGCCGCGCAGCTCCCGTGGGCTACCGGCGGCGACGGTGTGGGTATCGAGCTTCACGGTGCCTCCGAGGCCGCCGGGCCCGTCCGTGACCGAGTACGGTCCCTTGACCACCTCGATCTTTTCCAGGGACCAGGGGGAAACGTACATGGTGGATGGGTCCATGCGCGACGGGCAGCCGCCGTAGATGCGGGTGCCGTCCACCAGGACGTTGACGCGGTCACCCTGCAGGCCGCGGACCACTGGATCGAGGCCCGCGGCGCCCCGGCGCACCGCCTCGACGCCCGGAAGGGTGTTGAGCACGGCGCCGGTGTCGGGCGCCGGGGTTTCCAGGATCTCGTCACGGCCGCGCGTGACGGTCGGTGTCGCCGTGGGAGCGGTGGCCGGGCGCTCACCGGTGATTTCGATACCGATGAGGTCGTTGCCCTTGGCTGGCCCAGCGAAGGTCAATAGAAGAAAGAGCACCGGGACGAGGACCCGGGTGAGATGGGATGGATTCATGGTAGGTGTGCCCCCTGTTGAGTCTGCGAATCCGCGCCGCGGGGTCAGGTATCCGAGGCGCGGGTGGCCCGGTTGGAAGGCAGGCGTCGCCACGGTGGATGCCACGCATCAGAAGCGGGGCCGCTACAGCCTGGCAGATGCCGTCGACGGACACCGCAGGCGCCAGCGCACCAGGGCCGATCATCACGTCGATCGGTGTCCGCTGGAGGCGGATCGTGCGGTGAAAGGACGACGCGCAGGTCGGGCGACCCGTGCGAGCCTACCGGGGCTCGTACGTCAAACCGCGACGGGACGGGACGCGGCTGCGCGTCAGCCGTCCGGTTGCGATGGCGTGACGAGTCAAGCCACCTGCGGTGGGGGCACGGGTGGTGGGTCGAGGCCGCGCGCGTAGCGCAGGCCGGTGTCCCCTTCGATCGGTGTCGACGCGACCGGGCGCACCGGCGCCGGGTCGGCGAGGAGGGTCGGTTCCCACTGCGGGTGAATCAGGCCTGCCTCCACCCGTTGGGTGCAGTCCGTCGCCCGCCACGCCGGGGCACCGGCGGGAATGCCGTCATGCGACGCCGGTCCCTTGCAGCAGCAGCCGCCGGGGCGCACGGCGCAGCATGCCTTCGCCGCCGCCGGCGCTGTACCGCGACAGCCGGCCGCGGGGGGTGCCACCTTGAACGCGGCCAGATTGAAGGCGAGCAGGGCCGCGACGAGGCCACCGAGCCATCGCGGCGGCCGGTCGAGGAGACGGGGGACGGGGAGGAGAGACATGGGTCGTCGGCGGGTGATGGTACACGATAGGGTGGCTGAACGCCGGTCAAATGTCGTTCGCCTGTGACGTTTGCGCGCTTGCGTGGCGACGGTCTGCCCCCTATGCTCCGTCCTCCATCTTCTGCCACTCCTTGCTCCGCCCAGCGGGGCCTCATGTCCGAAAGGGGTAACCATGCGTCTCTACGAGACGATCTTCATCGCCCGTTCCGACCTCTCCGACGAGCAGGTCGAGACCGTGGCCACCGGGATCAAGGGCGTCGTCACCGGCAACGGCGGGGACCTGGTGAAGGACGAGGACTGGGGAGTTAAGGCGTTGGCCTATGACGTGGATCATCACAGCAAGGGCCGCTACTACCTCCTCCAGTTCCACGGCGACAACGACCTGCTCGAGGAGCTGGAGCGCAACTACCGCTACAACGAGTCGATCATCAAATTCATGACCATCCGCGTGGATGAGAAATAACCGTCTGCTCCGGGGCTCCCATGTATACCAAGCGCAATCTGCGGAAAAAGGTCTGCCGGTTCTGTGAAATCAAGGCGACGGAGATCGACTACAAGGACGTGAAGCTGCTGCGCAACTTCATCACCGAGCGCGGCCGCATCATCTCCAGCCGGGTGTCGGGCACCTGCGCCCGCCACCACCGGATGCTGGACGTGGCGGTGAAGCGCGCCCGCAACATCGCTCTGCTGCCGTTCACGACCTCGTAAGCGGCGCACGGCGCCGCTCGGTCGTGATCCACTCCTCACGGCGTGAGCTCGGTCACTCCTCCCCCTGAAGGACCGCGCCGGGGCCTCTCCGGGTTCTGGCTGATCGGGACGACCGTCATCATCTACGCGGTTTCGGTGCTGGCGGGCACCGGGCTGGTGGTCGGCCTGTTCCTGCCCCTGCTCCTCACCCTTATCGCCCTGCAGTACGATCTGCGGGCCCTCGCCGTCCTACTCGCCCTGTTCGCGGCGGTCGCCTTCTTCGTACACCGGGGGGAGGTACAGCTCTGGGTGGAGCTCGGCGCCTTGGCCCTCGGCCTCACCGTCCTCGTGCCGTTCGGCTGGGGGTGGTTTTCGTTGCCTTCGGCCCTGTGGTTGACCTGCGCCGTGCAGACCGCCGGCGTGGCGGTGTTCGCCATCGGCGCCTGGCTGGTGGCCGGTGCCTCACCGGGGGAATGGGTGATGGCCAACTTCGATCGCAGCACCGAGCTGTTTCTCGCCCAGGCCCGCAAGGAGGCGGCGACGCCAGAGGCGCGGGCGGCATTCGCTCAGCTCATCGGGAGTCTGCGTGCGATGGTCGCGCTCACCTATCCCTCCCTGCTGGTGATCAACTTCGCCGTGGTCGACTTGATCAACCTGCAATTCCTGCAACCGGTGTTGGTCGCCATGCAGCCGGGTCGGCAGCCGTATCTCTTTCCGCGTCGCTGGCGTCTGCCCGACCGACTGCACTGGGCCGTGCTGGTCTGCGCGATCGGGGCGATGGTCGACGTGCTGCCCATTCGGGTGATGGCAGCCAATGGCCTGGTCGTGCTCGGCTTCCTCTATCTCCTACAGGGGTTCGGCCTTCTCTCGCACCTCCTCGCTCGTGGAAGGGTGCCGGTGGTACTGCGCACCATCCTCTACGGCATCCTGATCATCAGCTTTCAGATCTATCCCCTGATCGCCCTGGTGGGTCTGGTGGAGGGATTCTTCGACATGCGCCGCCTACGTCAGTCTGCCGGCGGCGCGTGACCGGCGGCCGACCGTGCGACGCATGGTGACCCTAGGGTCAGAAGGGCACCGGTAATCTGGCCGCGGCTCGGTCAGGTCGCGGCGCGCGATTAGCGCGCGTTTCTCGCCGAGGATCGTGGCGAGGAATGCGGGTCACGTGGGTTGTGGTCCGTCCAGCTCCTCGAACGCCGCCTTCATCAACAGTGGCCACACCACCGTGGCATCGGCGTAAACCTCGGCGTATCGCCCGCCGTCACTCGGCGAGATGAATTTTCCCCAGCTCACGCCCTCCGAGTAGGTGCAGCCGGACAGGCCACCCCAGTGGACCGGTTCGGGGCAGATCCGCACCCCGTACCGGAAGCGCGGCGCCTGGATGTGACAGCCGACCCGGTGGTTGGTGATGTCGATGTACGGTCCGACCTGCTGCGCCCAGTTGCGTGGCACTCCCCCGCCGATGGTGAGGATCCCCAGGCGGGTCGCCCGGGTCGCAAAGCGGGCGTATTGCTGGAGGTCGAGAAACGGGTTGAACGGAGGCACCGCCTGGAGCACCTCCTCGATTTCGTCGGTGTCCGGGCGATCGGCACGGGGGGTTCCCAGAGCCACACCCATGGCCCAGGTCGCAACGTCGAGCCCCATCTCGCTGTCGGTAAACGCGGGGATGAAGACCGGTACCTGGCGCTCGTAGGCACTACGCAGGATACCGGGTCCATGGTCGAGACGGCTCAACCGCTCCCCCAGGGCGCGGCACAGACGCGCCGAAGACCAGACGCCATCCTGCGGCTGGACCTCGCGCAGAACCGAGGAGACCAAGCGTTCAACGTCGTTGAGGTTGGACTCCATCTCCAGGGTGTCATAGATCCGGTTGTACCCCTGGTCGAAGAGGGTGGTATCCGACTTGGCTGCATCGTAGCGGTAATGGGTGAGGCCGATCGACTCGGTGAGGCCGTGGGCGATGAGGGCGCCGGTGGCGATCACCGCGTCGACCAAGCCACGGTCGATCATCTCGCACACCATACGACCCTGCTTGGCGACGGTCATCGCGCCGGAGATGGTGAGGACGACCCGGCAGTCCGCGTCTCGAGCCATCTGCAGGAGGATGTCGAACGCCTCGCCGAGCTGCCGGCCGCCGAAGGCGGTCTTCGACATCGCCCGCAGCAAGTCGGCAAACGAGCCGACCTCGTTCAGCGCCAGGCTTTCCAGGGGCACCAGGCCATCGGCCCGGCCGTCGTGGAGGGAGCGGTCGCTCATGGGTGGGTTCGGCAGCGGCGGGTGGCCGCGGCCATCTATATCGCCACGGCTACCGGGGTGTCGACCAATCCATCGATTGCCGGCACCAGCGGGAAGCGAGGCATCTCGCGGAGTGTCACGTCGCCGAGGTCGATCTCCTCGCGTATGTACGCGAGGACCTGACGCGGATCCGTGTTGCCGCAGGTGAAGACGTCGAGAGCGACCAGGCCCAGGTCTGCGTACGTGTGGGCGGAACAGTGGCTCTCATCCAGGACGATGACCGCTGTGAACCCCGGAGGCGAGTTGTGGCCGAACTGGTAGCGGACCTGGGAGATGACGTTGGCGCCGGCGCGTTGTGCGGCGCTGGCCATGGCACGGAGCATCCGCCCGTCATCGAGGCAGACGGCTCGGGGGACATTGCGGCAGTCGATCAGTAAGTGTTTGCCCTTTTGCAACGCATAAACCCTCCCGCTAGCCGAGTTACTCGGCAGTTGACGAAAACGGGCCTACACCCGGGGGGACGCACAACGAGGCGATGCGGGTCGAGCCGACCCGAGTACCCCGCCCACGGTGGGCGGTCGTGGTGGTAGAGGGAGGTCGAGACACGAGGGTCATGGCGACTCCGTACGAGCAGCAGATACACGATGGCACCGAGCAAGGGCGCGGACCTTAGGGCGTGCACCACGGACAATCAAGCAAAACGTGCCGGGGCTACCCGGGCCACATACCGTGCCGGGCGGTGCCCTGAGCTCGCGCGGAGCCGTCAGACCGGGTCCGAGCCAGCAAGCGCCGGAGTGGCGACCGGGACCTCCTCCAGAACGCACCGCCGCCAGTGGACTCTGGATCCGAGGACCGGCGGCGGCTGGGCGTGGCACTTCGGTTGTACCCAGCCACAGCGCTCTGCGAAGGCGCATCCAGCTGGCAGGTCGGTGAGCGGTGGGAGCTGCCCGGGGATCGGCGTGAGACGGGTGACGCCCGGCCGCGGTATCGAGGCGAGCAGTCCATGGGTATAGGGGTGACCGGGCCGGGCGAAGAGGTCGGTGGTCGGCGCCTGCTCGACGATCTGCCCCGCGTACATCACTGCCACGCGGTCGGCGGTCTGGGCCACGACGCCCATATCGTGGGTGATGAGCAGCACCGCCAATCCACGTTCCCGCTGGAGCCGGGTGAGGAGCGCCAGGATCTGTGCCTGGATGGTGACGTCGAGGGCCGTCGTCGGCTCATCGGCGATCAGCAGGTCGGGGTCGCACGCCAGGGCCATCGCGATCATGACACGCTGGCGCTGGCCGCCGGAGAGCTGATGCGGGTAATCGCTCAGGCGCTGCTCCGGATCGGCGATGCCGACCTGAGCGAGGAGCTCGGCGGCCCGTTGACTCCGTGCCCGGCGGCCAAGCCCGAGGTGAATGGCAAGGGACTCGCCGATCTGGTGGCCGATGGTGAACACCGGATTGAGGGCGGTCATCGGCTCCTGGAAGATCATCGCGATCCGACGGCCGCGCACCCGACGCATCTCCTTCTCCGAGAGCCTGAGTAGATCACGGCCGGCGAAATGGATGGCACCTGCCTCGATCCGTGCCGGCGGCGCCGGCAACAGACGCAGGAGTGCGAGGGCGGTGACGGTCTTGCCGCAGCCCGACTCCCCGACCAAGCCCATCACCTCACCGCGGTCGATGGTGAGGCTCACGCCGCGCACCGCGGGCACGGCGCCGGTCCGATCTTCGAATGCGATGTGGAGATCGTCGATTTCCAGTAACATCGGCTGGCGCTCTCTTCCTGCACCCCGCCGTACAGGCGCGCGGCGAGCGTAGGGGCGCCTCCATTTTGCGTCAACGGCCGCGACCATGGACGAGACACCGCCCACCACCGCCTCGTGTCCACTGGATGCTGCGCCGCACCGTGATCACCTGGCGGATCTCCACGTCTTCATCGTCTCCGATGCCACCGGGCGCACCGCCGAGCGGGTGATCGATGCCGCGCTCTACCAGTTCGAGGCGACCCACGTGGTGCTGCACCGTTTCCCGCGTGTGCTCTCGCGGCCGCTCATCGATCGTATCCTGGAACAGGCGCGTTCCCTCGAGGCGGTCATGGTGTGCACCGTCGTGGAGTCGGGACTGGCCGAATACCTCCGCGAGCGGGCCTACGAGACTGGCGTGGCGATGGTCGACATCATGTGGCCGATCATCAATATGATCGGCAACGTCGTGCACCGCCACCCGCTCGGTGCACCGCGCCCACGGCATCACTACGATGAGAAGTTTTTCAGCCGGAGTGACGCGATCAACTTCACCGTCCGCCACGACGATGGGCGCCGCCTGGAGGAGATCAACCAGGCCGACGTGGTCCTGGTGGGCGTGTCCCGCGCCGGCAAGACGCCCACCTCGATCTACCTGGCTACCCGGGGCTGGTGGGTCGCGAACATCCCGCTCGCCCATGGATTGCCCCTGCCGGAGGCCCTTAACGGGGTCGACCCGAGGCGCGTCGTTGTCCTCACACGCAACTCCGCGGCGCTCGCCCGGCTGCGTGAGTCACGTACCACGGTCACCACCAAGCAGGCGGAGAGCTACGCTGATCTCCACTCCATCCGCATGGAGCAGCAGTACGTGCGGGAGCTCCTGTACAGCACCCAGCGTCGCTGGCCGCTGATCGACGTCACCTCCATGTCGATCGAGGAGGCGGCGACCGCCATTGAGCAGGTCCTGGCCCCGGTAGGTCGCCTGCACCGCGGTCTCGGTGCCGCGGCGGCCACCACCGGTGATCTGTAACTACCCCCCGAGTCTGAGCGCCTTCGCGCCGATGTCGCGGCGGTAATAGGCACCGGCGAAACGGATCTGCTCGCACGCCGCGTAGGCCCTCTGCTGGGCCGCAGCGAGGGTGGACCCGAGGCCGGTGACGCCGAGGACGCGACCGCCGCTGGTGACGATGCGGTCACCGTCGCGCCGGGTGCCCGCATGGAACACCAGGGTGTCGGGCGCCGCCGCGGCCCGATCCATGCCGGTGATCTCGCGCCCTTTCGGGTAGGAGCCGGGATAGCCCTCGGAGGCCATGACCACGGTGAGGGCCGCACCGTCCCGGGCGATCGGACGGTGGTCGGCCAGGGATCCGGCGACTGCCGCCTCCAGCACCGCGTACAGGTCGTTGTCCAGGTTGGCCATCAGGGGCTGGCACTCCGGATCGCCAAAGCGGCAGTTGAACTCCAGGGCGGCGGGGGCCCCGGCGACGATCATCAGCCCGGCGTAAAGGACACCTGTGAGCGGCGTTCCCTCGGCACGCATGCCGTCGACCACCGGTCGCAAGATCTCTTGTTCGACGGTTGCCGCCAGGTCTGGGGTGAGCAGCGGTGCCGGGCAGTAGGCACCCATTCCGCCGGTATTGGGGCCGGTGTCGCCCTCGCCGATCGCTTTGTGGTCTTGCGCCGCCGGGAGGGTGAAGAGGTGGGTCCCGTCGGTGATGGCGAGCACCGAACACTCCTCGCCGACGAGACACTCCTCGATCACCACCTCGCCGCCGGCATCACCGAAGGCGCGGTCGGCCATGATGTGGCCGATCGCCGCCTCGGCCTCGGCCAAGGTCTGGGCGACGATCACCCCCTTGCCGGCGGCGAGGCCGGAGGCCTTCACCACGATCGGTGCGCCCTGGGCGCGCACGTAGGCGAGGGCCGGCTCCATCTCCGTGAACGCGGCGTACGCCGCCGTGGGGATGCGGTGGCGTGCCATGAACGCCTTGGCGAACGACTTGGAGCCTTCGAGACGTGCGGCAGCCGCGGTGGGTCCGAACACCGGTAGGGCGGCGGCCTGGAAACGGTCGACGATCCCGGCCACCAAGGGCACTTCGGGGCCAACCACTGTGAGGTCGATCTTCTCCTCGCGGGCGAATGCCAGGACGGCGTCGATGTCGCTCGAGGCGATCGGTAGATTGGTCGCCACCTCGACCGTACCCCCGTTGCCGGGCGCACAGAAGATCCGGGCGGCCTGGGGCGATTGTGCGAGCTTCCAGCACAGGGCGTGCTCGCGGCCGCCTTCGCCGATGACGAGGACTTTCTTCGTACGTTTCGTCATGGCGGTGGTTATCTGGTCGGAGG